>DATHGO010000041.1:0-2169 GCA_035317585.1 Gemmatimonadaceae bacterium
TCGCGGAAAGTGATCGCGCCGTAGTCGCCGCGACTCATCGTGCCGATCGAGCCGCTCTCCTGCTGGCCGCCGTACACCCAGTAGGGAATTCGATTGTCGGTGATGACGTGGTAGAACTGTGCCGTCGGCTGGTTGTACCACGAGCTCCACGTCTTTCCGCCATTCACGGTGATCGTCGCACCCTGGTCGGCAGCGATGATCATGATGTCGGGATTGTCGGGGTTGATCCATATCCGGTGATAGTCGTCGCCACCGGGCGCGCCCTTGATCGCCGTGAACGTAGTCCCGCCGTCATTCGAGCGGTAAGTCGATGTGTTCGCCGAGTACACCACATCCGGATTTCGCGGATCGACCTTTACTTCGGCAAAATCCGATGCCCGCCCCCAGACTCGAACCTCGTCGTTGGTGCGTCTCCAGGTCTCGCCGCCATCATCGGAGCGATAGATGCCGCCCAGGGTTGGCGCGTCCACCGTGGCATACATTCGGCGCGGATCGCTCGGCGCGACCGTGAATCCGATTCTGCCAAGCCCCTGCGCCGCAGTCGGAAATCCCTTTCCGATCTGACGCCACGTCGTTCCGCCGTCGACGGACTTGAACAGGCCGCTAAGCGGACCGTTCCAGGATGAGTTCTCCCACGGTCCCTGTCTTCCGGCCCAGAGCGCGGCGTAGACTACTTGTGGGTTTGCCGGATCGAACCCGACCTGAATCGCGCCCGTGTTCTCGTCCTTGTAGAGGACGCGCTCGAACGTCTCTCCGCCGTTCGTCGATCGATAGAGCCCGCGCTCCGAATTCGGACCATAGGGATGGCCGAGCACGGCGACGAAGACTCGATTTTCGTCGCGCGGATCGACGATGATTCCACCGATCTGCTGTCCGTCGCGGAGTCCGAGGTGACGCCACGTCTTGCCGGCATCGGTCGATTTGTAGACGCCGTCACCGGTTGCCAAGTCTGGCCGCTGAACTCCCTCGCCGGTCCCGACGTAGATCACGTTTGGATTGGAAGGAGCAACGGCAAGATCGCCGATCGAACCCGTGGGCTGCTCGTCGAAGATCGGCGTCCAGACGCGTCCGTAGTCGGTGGTCTTCCATACACCACCGTTGTTCACCCCCACATAAAACACGTTCGGCTGACCTCGAACCCCAGTAGCACCGATGGTGCGCCCAGCGCGGAAGGGTCCGATCATGCGCCATTCGAGACTCGAGTAGAGGGACGGATCGAGTTTCTGCGCGCTCAGCTCGATGGATGAAGGAGAGATCGCGACGAGCGCGAGAAGAACGACTTTGTTGTGGGTGCGCACGGTTTCCTGTCGGGTGAGGGCATCTTGCGGTAGGTCGCACATGAAAATGCAGCGCGAGGGCGGCGCGGGCCAGCGACGCGAATCTCACCAGGCAAAACGGGAAAAGTTCCCCGGCTGGCACCGGAAAATGACCCTCAATGTGGAACGGCATTTGTAATAACCATCTACATCCAGAGAACAGCCAACAAAGAAACCTCAGCCGTCAAATGACCATATATCGTAAGACTTTAGCTGTAATGACCATTCTGGCCGGAGCGATCGGGGCGAGGACCGTTTCCGCACAGATCGAGCTGCCGCGAACCGCAGCGACTGCGGGTCGGGACACCAGCATCGAGGCGATCGCGCCTCCAGAGGCACCACTCACCCTTCGGGCTGATCTGAAAGCGCGGATGCTTATCGTTCAGCGCGGAGACAGCACGCTCAAGACCTACTTTGTCGCCGTCGGGCAGGACCAGTATCCGACGCCAGTGGGCACCTTCGCAATCAGCAAGATTGTGTGGAATCCCAGTTGGCGTCCGCCGCCCGACGCCGAATGGGCGAAGGGAAAGACTGCCAAGGGTCCAGGGGATCCGGGGAATCCGATGAAGGTCGTGAAGATCTTCTTCCAGGATCCCGACTATTACATCCACGGCACCGGGGATGTCGAGAGCCTCGGCTCCGCCGCGTCACATGGATGCTTGCGAATGGATCCAACGGAAGTGGCCGACCTGGCCAAGCTCATCATGGAGCACGGCGGCGCCCCACACGACGAGAACTGGTTCTGGCGAATACTTCATTCACGCCGAGAAGAGAAGATCGTCTATCTCGACAATCCCGTATCGCTGACGATCGCCCAGTGAACCGCTAGCCCTCGACCACCAACGCATACTGC
>DATHGO010000042.1:0-2668 GCA_035317585.1 Gemmatimonadaceae bacterium
TACGAGAAAGGTGTTGTCCGGTCGAGCGGCGAAGAGATCCTTGAAGTCCCGTGTCGGCACGAACGTCCCGGCGTTGCGATCGTCCTGATCGCGCCCCTGCGTCCACACCAGAAAGACAGTCGAGCCGGGCCTGTACTCCCAGCGCGCTACCGCGCTCCCGCGCAGCTGCTTGATGTTGAAGCTCGCGCTGGCGGTGGAAAGTGGGTACGGCCGGTACCGGGCGTCGTAGCTCGCCGACCGCGGCGACGCGAGCTCGCGCACATTGAAGTAGCGACCAGTGGTGAGGAACGGTTCCGCATACAGCTGGAGCGAAAGCGCGGTTGTCGCCGTGTAGTTGAGACGGCTCGTGAAGCTGAGTAGCTCCTGATCGAGGTGCGCGAACAGATAGTGGGTCGTGTCGCTCCCGATCGCCCCGAGATTGGCGAACCACTGGGTGTCGTTGCGATTTCGTTGGTACCGTGTGCCAAGCTCCCAGCTGAGATTGCTGCGCGCGCGAACGGTCACGTACGGACGAACGCGCCATAAGGTCGATTTCCCGTAGTCAGCAACGGTGTAGATCGCCGCCAGTGTCGGGACGATCGTGCGCCTTGGGTCGGCACCGACATTGATCAGCAGATTCACATCCGGCGTCGCGCGAACCGCGGGTCCACCGCGAGCGCACCGGTCGCAGTAGGCCGTCATGATGTTGTCGGCCCACATGTTCGAGGAGAACGTCATGCGGTTGTTGAACTCGGCGAAGAGATCGAGCTCCGTGTAATTCGTGACCGGCATTCCATTCGCCGTGAACTGGTTGTACTGGTATACGGATGCGTCGGCGTTCCGCCAGAAAGCGCGTGGCTCGCTGCTCTGCACGACTGCATAGAGCTGAGTGAACTGCTGATCCGCCTGGGAGAGGAAGCCCAGATCGTTGGTCTCGAAACCGGGCGAGAGTCGCTCGTACAAGCCTCCGTACGTCAATGTCCCGGCGACCTTGTCTGCCTTGAGCCGGATATCTGTTCCCGAAAGGGAGGTTCGGGTCGGATCGTAGGAAAGACCAGCATCCGGGCGGTTGTAATAGTGGACCGCGTTCCGTTGTGTCCTGTCGATGGCCGCCGCCGTCCCGCTGACCACACTCGTGGCGAGCGAGGCCGCAAGGCTATACCGTCCGCCAGCGAACCGATGCCTCGCGTCGATTCCACCGGCAAGCGCCTGACGCCGCAACCTGAGAGCGGACGCATCGTCGAGATCGCGGTTCACGAGGGTAAACATTGTTCCGACCCCCGATTCGCCGTTTCGGAAATCCTGGGACGCGCGCACAACGCCGTACAGAGTTCGAGGCTCGATCAAGGTCGGCCCGACGTTCTGGTCGCCGGTGACGGCGAACAGCGTTCCGAGTGAGGTGCCTTGCGATAGCCGTCCCGTGAGCTTGGCTGCGCCCAGGATCGGCGTTTCGCCAGGAACATCGGCGGTGGGATCACTGACGAGTCCGCCAAGCTGTGGGGCGCGCCCAATTCGGCGAGAATAGAAGAGACGCGATGCATCGCCAGCGAAGCTGAAAATCCCCGTCCCCTCGAGAAAGAACGGCCGCTGCTCGGCCAGGAATGTTTCGAACGCCGTGAGATTGAGCTGTGCGGGGTCGGCTTCCACTTGGCCGAAATCGGGATTCACCGTCGCGTCGAGCGTAAGGTTTGAGGTCAAACCGTACTTGATGTCGCCGCCGACGGTCATCTTCTGGGTGCGCCCGAAGCCGCCCGGTTGGGGTGTGCTCCTGTTCTTCGTCACCACGTAAGGCGCAACCTCCAGACGGTGAGGAGATCCGAGTCCGCGCAAACCGGTGAGCTCGCCAAACTGCGAAGCGATGCCTTTCACCGACCTCTTGTACAGCGGCCAGCTGTATCGTTCGCTCGTGCGGACCACGTCCCGCATGATCATCAGTCCGAAGGTATGGTCCTCGGCGTGGGGGTATCGGATCTGACTGAGTGGGATCCGAAATTCCGCGGTCCAGCCCAGTGAATCGATGCGGGTTGCGACATCCCACACGGCGTCCCAGGTGATGTCCTCACGCGAATCGTCGTACGTGTAATAATCGCGTTTCACGCCGGCCGGGTTGACAGCGAACTCGTACCCGGTCCTCCTGTCGTGGTATGAGTCGATCATGAGCTTCACCTGCTCGCTCTGCGTCTTCACATCCCGTCGCGAAAGGAGGGATACGATGCTGTCGGGATGAGGGTCGAACATCCGGGTGAACACGTAAAGATTCTCCGAGTCGTATCCGATCTTCGCTTCGGTCAGAAGCGCCGGATCGCCGTCTTCCTTCGGATCGAACACGCGGAAGCCCGTAATTGCCGTTGCTGATTTCCAAATGGGGTCGTCGTCGCGGCCGTCGATGACGGGCGGGCGGTCAGTCGGAGAAGCGATTGCATTCCCCTGGGCCCGGCGGCCCGAAGCTCCGGCGATGCTGGACTGGGCCTGTATGGACTGTGCCAGTCCGACCGGAGCTACCGCGGCAACTGTCGAAAGCGCCAGTGCTAGTTTTCCAGCACTTAGAAGCACACTGATAGATCTGGTTGACATGAGTCCTCTCCTCTCTAGTGCCTTGCCGCCGACGCCAGGACGTTCGCCCTGTCGCCTTCTGACGGAAGCGCCATTGCGGCCCGGGTAAACGCGTCGCGCACGTCAGTACTCGACA
>DATHGO010000043.1:0-2526 GCA_035317585.1 Gemmatimonadaceae bacterium
GTGTCGCGCTGACCCTGGGCGAACAACTCGCCGACCATCCAGGGGCCCGCGCTCGGATTCCGGAACCAGTCCACGTCGAAGCGGGCCGTCAGCTCCTCGTTGAGGACGGACTGCAGCTGCCAGGCGCGCAGATACCGCGCCGAGTAGTACCGGGGATCGACGTCCACGAACGCATCGGCGGGCTCGTACTCGAAGCCGGTCGCTTTGCTGAGGAGCGAGACGTAAAGATCGGGCAGTTCCGACCAGCTCACCTCGCCGCTGTAGAGCGCGCGCTCATAGATAAACTTGGCGCAGTAGCGTCGCAGGAAATGGAGCTCCTCGAAGCCGGCGGTGCGCAGAAACTTTCCGACCCGGTTGCTGCCCAATCTGGTGTAGCGGAGCAACCAGCCTCGGTCCTGCATCCGGTGGTCGAATAGCATCGCGTACGATTCGGTGACCGAGTTGTCTCCCAGCCATCTGAACTCGAACGGGTAGTCCGGACTCGCGTATCCGTAGTGGAGCGCGTGCCCCAGCTCGTGCAGGAAAGTGTTGTAATCGCTCTGGCCGCCGTGCGGCCGCAGCACGAGGTAGACCTCCTCCGGGACGCGGACCGGAGAGCAGAACGCGCGCGATCGCTTCCCTTCGCGCTCGCCGACGTCGAAGATGATACGCCCATCGGCGGTCGGGTCTATTCCCATCTCCGAAACCTGCCGCCGCATCACCGTTTCCATCTCGTTGCCGGGAAAGGCGTCGTCGTACTCGGATGCTCTGAACAGGGTGAGCGCGTCCGCGCGCTTTGCCTGCGACGGCTTGATGCCAAGAGATTTTTTCAGGACTCGCGGGAGCGTGTCGTCCCACATCGATTCAGTATCGCGGAGAAATTGCTCGCAGCTGGTCGCCAGACCGCCGAGCGATATCCCGGTCACCGCCTCGAACGATGCGTTATAGTCACCAGCGACGCCCAGCGACTCGATGTATTCTTTCTCGCGCTGCAGCCTCTCCAGTCGCATCGGCGCGTGCTCCTCCTCCACCAGCTTCGCTCTCGCCTGGTCCAGCGCCAGTCTCAGCGCGCGATTGGAGGTATTGGCAATCTCGATCGGAGCCGCCTGATACTGAATCACGCGCCCATCGGGCGAATGAATTATCGCGGAATTCTCCCACTCGATTTCTCGCTCGTCGAGCGCGGCGAGCGGCTTCGCGGCTTGCGTCTCGATCTCCCACTCCAGCAGCGCCTGGGCGGATCTCCTGTCGTCGGTATTCTCCGCCGCCGAACGGAATGCGTCGAGCGTGAGATCGAGGGCCTCCTCGCCGAGTATGTCGTCGTACTTCTCGTAGATCGGCTGGAGCTCCGCGGTCTTCTTGAGTCCCGCGTACGCGAGGTAGCTTTCGCGCGAGATCGTTTCCATGAACGCCTGACCTTCAGCTCTCAGGCGCTGAAGGTCGAGGAAGCTCACGTCGCAAGATTGCGAGCGAGGTAGTCCTTGAGCTGCCCGGCTTCGACTCGCTCCTGCTTGAGAGTGTCACGATCACGCACCGTCACGGTTGCATTCGTGAGCGACTCGCCATCGATCGTAATGCCGAACGGCGTCCCGACTTCATCCTGACGGCGGTAGCGCCGGCCAATCGCGCCACTATCGTCGTAGAAGACCGGGAACGATTCCCTCAAGTCGTCGGCGATGCGGTGCGCCATCTCCGGCATTCCGTCCTTCTTCACGAGTGGGAACACTCCGGCCTTGATCGGCGCGATGGAAGGGTGCAAACCCAGGACTGTTCTCCCTTCGGATTCTCCCTCGACCGCCTCCTCGCGGTAGCCGTTCACGAGAACGGCGAGAGCCGTTCTGTCAGCGCCCACCGACGTCTCCACGACGTACGGAAGGTAGCGACGGTTGTTGGGCTGATCGAAGTACTCGAGCTTCTTCCCGGAGAATTGCTGGTGCTGCGACAGATCGAAGTCGCCCCGGTTATGCACGCCTTCGATCTCCTGGAATCCGAGCGTGCCCCCGAAATCGAATTGCACATCGAACGCCGCGCGGGCGTAATGCGCCAACTCGTCCTTCGTGTGCTCGTGGAACTGCAGCCTGTTCTCGGCGAGGCCAAGGCCGCGGTGCCAGGCCATCCGCTGCTCCTTCCAGTACTCGAACCACTTCATGTCGGTGCCGGGCTCCACAAAAAACTGCATCTCCATCTGCTCGAACTCGCGCGTGCGAAAGATGAAGTTGCCGGGCGTGATCTCGTTGCGAAACGCTTTACCGATTTGCGCGATTCCAAACGGTACTTTCTGCCGCGTCGACTGCTGGACGTTCAGAAAATTTACGTAGATGCCCTGTGCCGTCTCTGGACGAAGGTACACTACCGACGCCGTATCTTCGACGGGACCCATGAACGTCTTGAACATCAGGTTGAACTGGCGCGCCTCGCTGAGCGTTCCTTTCATCCCGCACGCCGGGCACTGAGCATCGGGCGTTCCAGGTGTGCCCTTGATGCGAGGATCGTCGGCGCGGAAGCGCTTTTTGCAGTTCTTGCAATCCACGAGCGGATCGACGAATC
>DATHGO010000044.1:0-30097 GCA_035317585.1 Gemmatimonadaceae bacterium
CAGCCACCCCAGTGTCGGATACTCCGGCGGAGAGCTAGGCTCTGAGCGACATCAAGGAATTCCCCGTCGAGGCGGACAGCAATGTCCGCCTCGATCTCTTTATTGCCAGTCGTGCCGAGCTATCGCGCACGCAGGCGGCGACATTGATCGCGCAAGGGCATGTCCGGGTGGATGGGCGCCAGGAAAAGGCGAGCTACCGTACCGAAAGCGGCGAAGTGGTAAGGGTCGAGATACCCCAGGTCGAGAAGCGAACGATCTCCGGGGAGGACATCCCGGTGACGGTGGTCTACGAGGACGAGGCGCTGCTCGTGGTGGACAAGCCGGCAGGTATGGTGGTGCACCCGGCCCCCGGAAACTGGAGCGGGACCCTCGTGAATGCCCTCTTGGGGCGGGGTGGCAGCCTCTCTTCCGAGGGAGAGCCGGAGCGGGCCGGAATGGTCCACCGCCTGGATAAAGAGACGTCAGGCCTGTTGGTCGTCGCCAAGACCGATCGATCCCACCGACTATTGAGCGCCGCGATCGCCGCCAGACGGGTCACGCGCCGCTATGCAGTCATGACCTGGGGTCACCTTCCCTCGGAGACCCTCACGATCGACAAGCCGATAGCTCGCGACCCCCGAGACCGGAAGCGCATGGCAATCGTCAATAAGGGTCGGCCGGCCAAGACCGACCTCATACGCCTTGCTCGGTTCGATGCGGGGGAACTTCTTCGTGCCCATCTCCATTCCGGACGGACTCATCAAATCCGCGTTCATCTCGCGTCTATCGGCCATCCTGTCATGGGCGACGACGTGTATGGCGGGGGCGGAGGACGTCGTGTGGCCGGACTTCCTCCCAAGCGGCACTTCCTGCACGCGGCCTGGCTCGCGTTCAATCACCCAGTGACCGGCAAGCCACTCGATTTTCGCTCTCCTCTTCCGGAGGATTTGCGCCGCGCGCTCACGGTGATCGCCGCAGAGCACGCGCTGTCGGATACGGTGGACCCGCTCACGGCGCTCAAATTTTATGAGTGACGCCGTCGCGCTCCCTCCCGAACAGGTCGTCGAGGAAGAGCCGCACGTTCCGACCCGCCGCCTGCTCGTGTTCAATATCGGCGGCAGCTCCTTCGCGTGCGACATGGACTCCTTCCGCGAGATCGTGGCCATGCAGCACATAACGCGGCTGCCGGGAGCGCCGGACACCGTGCGCGGGCTCATCAATCTGCGCGGGACGATCGTCACCGTGATCGACGGTGGCAAGTCGCTCGGCAAGCAAGCCCACGCTCGCGCGGAGGGATTGATCCTGCTGGTCGATTATTTCGATCGGTGGATAGGAATCGGCGTTGACGATGTTCGCGACATTCAGGATGTACCGATTGATCAATTCGGGACCGCGGATCACGCGGAAATCCCGCTGGCGGGAGTTGTAACCGGAGCAGTCGAAATCGAGGGGGAGCGCGTCCTCGTGCTCGACATCAAGACAGTGGTTTTGCAAGTCATCGGACAAGGGAGGTAGGGTGAGCAGTACTGTGCTGGTTTGCGACGACGCCGTGTTCATGCGGACGATGGTAAGCGACATCCTTTCTCAGGCTGGATTCACAGTCGTCGGGGAAGCAGAAAATGGGAAACAAGCTGTTGAGAAATACCAACAGCTCAAACCGGATCTGGTGACGATGGACATCATCATGCCGGAGATGGGCGGGATCGAAGCGGTGAAGCAGATCACCCAGATGGATCCTGCGGCTCGGATTCTCATGTGCAGCGCAATGGGACAGCAGGCACTGGTGCAGGAAGCGCTGCAGGCCGGTGCGCGCGACTTCGTAGTGAAGCCGTTCCAGCCGAGTCGCGTTCTCGAAGCCGTGCAGCGGGTGCTGGCCTAGGTGGACACCGGTCGCTACGCCAAACTTTTTCTCTCGGAGAGCCGTGAAAACCTTTCCGAGATAAATAACGCGCTCCTCGATCTGGAGCGCGGCGGGAGCGACGCGGCCATAGCGCGTTTGTTTCGCGCGGTTCACACGATGAAGGGCATGGGAGCCGCGATGGGCTACACGTCCGTCGGAGAATTGTCCCACGAGCTCGAGACGTTGCTCGACAAGCTGAGGAGCAGCGCGATCGTCGTCACGCGGCCGATCATCGATACGCTGTTCGCAGGCGTTGATTCCCTGGAGCAGGCGGTGGACTTGGCAACCGCAGCGACTCCCCAGCACCTCGATGTGAAGGATATCATAGCCCGCATCCAGCAGGCCGCGAGCGAGGAAGCTTCTCAGAGTTTTACGTCGGAATTCGCCATCGTGGCGGTCGACAAGAAAGTCGAGAAGAAAGAGCCCTCTCCCGCTGCCCCGGCACAAAAGACCCCGCGCCACATCCGCATCGATTCAAAGCGGCTCGACACATTGATGAACGTCGTCGGCGAGCTCGTGATCGCGCGCGATCGTATCGCGAAGATCGCCGAACAACTTGGCGACGAATCGCTGCTCGAGGCCACGCTCCGCGCCTCGCAGATCCTGGCTACTCTGCAGAACGAGATCATGACGAGCCGCATGGTTCCCGTGTGGCAGGTGTTCGAGCGGTTTCCACGCGTAGTGCGGGACACCGCGCGCTCGCTGGGCAAAGAAGTGGAATTCAAGATCGAAGGCCGGGAGATCGAGCTCGATCGCTCCATGCTCGACGAAATGGGCGAGCCGGTTCTGCACCTGTTGCGTAACTCGCTCGATCACGGCGTTGAAAAGCCCGATGATCGTGAGAAAGCCGGAAAGCCGCGGGTGGCGACGCTGATCCTTACGGCGGAACGTGACCGGGCGACTGTTCTCATCCGGGTGACGGACGACGGGCGCGGAATCGATCAGGCGCGGGTGCTGCCGCGCGCGAAGAAGCTGGGCATCGTCGAGCAGAGCACCACGACGCTGACTGAGCAGGAGCTCGTCTCGATCATATCCCGACCCGGCTTCTCGACGGCGGAGAAGGTGACGGAAATCTCGGGACGCGGCGTCGGATTCGACATCGTGGCCACCCGCGTGCGCGCGCTCGGCGGCTCGCTCGAAGTGCACACCGATGCGGGGCTCGGCACAAGTGTCAGCATGCGTCTTCCTCTGACGCTCGCCATCTCGCGCGCCCTCCTCGCAAGAGTCGACAAGGAGATTTACGCCATCCCTCTCACGCACGTGCTCGAGACGTTCAGCCTCTCGCAACCAATGCTGCTCGAGTCGAAGGGAAGGCAGGTCGTCGCCATCCGGGACGATCTTTTCCCCGCTATCTGGCTGCGTGAGCGCGTCGGTCTGTCTCCGGCCGCCGTGGCGGCCAGTGGCCAGGTCGTTCTCATCGAGCTGGCGGAGCGCCGGGCAGCGCTCATCGTCGATGAATTCATTGGTCAGCAGGAAATCGTCGTCAAGCAGTTCGACGGCGTGAACGCCAGCAAGACACTCTTCAGCGGCGCGACCATTCTTGGCGATGGAACGCCCGCTCTCATCGTGGACGCCTCCAGTCTCCTCTGAAATGACCAATCCCCGCAACACACCAGCCGGCGAGGGCAGCACGACCCTCCTCAGCACCGCGCGTCTCGACGCTCTTCGCGAGGTTGCCAACATCGGCGCCGGCCACGCCGCGACCGCGCTGTCGACGCTGACCGGCACGCGCATCATGATCAGCGTCCCGATGGTGAACATCGTGCCGCCCGGTGATTTCGTCCCGGAGCTCTCCCCCGGTGTGGAGATCGTCGCCGTCCAGATGGCGATGAGCGGCGACATCAGTGGGCAGACTGTGTTTCTGCTCGCAATCCCCGCTGGTCTCAGGCTCGCGGAGCGAATGCTGCGCCGAAAGCGCGGAAGCTCCCAGAGTCTTGGCACCCTCGAGCAGTCGGCATTGAAGGAAGCAGGCAACATTCTCGCCGGTGCGTACCTCACGGCTCTCAGCGAATTTCTCGCCATGCGCCTGATGCTTTCTCCGCCAATGCTCACGACCGGCCAGACCTCGGAGGCGCTGAAGACGCTGGGCGACCACGCGCCGCAGGTCGAAAGTCCGATCCTTTGCGTGGAGACGGAGTTCTTTCTCGAAGAGCCGGTGGAGAGCCTGCATGGCTTCTTCCTGCTCGTCCCCGATCCGAAGGCATTCGACGCCATCTTCCGCGCAGTGCGCGTAGAGTAGCACATGAGCGCAGCGGCAACTGCCCGCCCAACGGCAGCCGCTAACGGCGGTGAGATCGACATCCTGCGATCGTTCGCCCGCCGAATCGACCCTTCCGATGCGGGCGCTTACAACAACCTTGGCGTCCTCTACTTTCGAAAGGGACTGACGGACGAGGCGATCGTAGCCTTCTCGCGCGCGCTCGCCCTCGACGAGCGCATGGGCGTCGCGAGGCGCAACCTCGAGATCGCGTACGGCCAAAGCGGCATCCTCGAGCGACGCCTGCACGAGCTCGAGGAACGGCTGCGCGCGAATCCGGTAGATCTGGAGGCGCTCGTTCAGAGTGGAATCGCTGAGAAGACGGCTGGTCGCCTCGAGCGCGCGCACACACTCTTTCAGCGCGCGATCGAGCTCGATCCCGACAGCTCGGTCCTTCATTTCCTGCTCGCCGAGACGCTCTACAATCGCGGGTTGCACGAAGACGCGATGCGCTCGGTGAGAAGGTCGATCGAGCTGAATCCCGAGAACCCCGACGCGCTTTATCTGATCGGTTTCATACTCGGCGATCTGGGTCGCGGCGAGGAGGCGGCCGAAGCGAATCGGCGCGCGGTGATGCTGAATCCGACGCTCGTGCGCGCGCAGGCGAACCTCTCGCTCGAGACATATCGCCACGATGTCACTCCGAGTCACCAGCAGAAGACCCCTGCCGGCGCGCACATCACGCTCGGCCGCGCGCTGAGGCAGAAGGGATATTTCCAGGAGGCGCTCCGCGAGTACGAGAAGGCGATCGAAGGCGGCGAAGCGAACGCGGAAGTGTTACACGCGATGCTGGAGTTGTATCTGCTCCAGCGCGATACCGGCGCCGCGATCGCGACCGCCGACCGGTTCGCTCGCGAGTTCTCTCCAACGGCGAAGACCTGGAACGGACGCGGCGTCGCGCTACAGCTGGAGGGAAGGCACGCCGAGGCGGAAGAGAGCTACATGAGCGCGCTGGAGATCGACCCAAGCTACGCGTTTGCGGAGAATAATCTCGGCGTCCTGCTCTGGCACAAGAATGACACCAAGTCCGCGATCAATTCATTCAGGCGCGCGCTGCAGGTGCACGCGCCTCCTGTCGAGGCCCGTCTGAACCTCGCGCTCGGGTTGTTCAGGAGAAAGCACACAGAGCTGGCACTCGAAGCGTATCGACAGGTGCTGAGCGCGGCGCCGGAGCACCCGGTGGCGTGGAATGGCATCGGCCTCATCCTCGTCGAGCTCGAGAAGTACTCCGATGCGCGAAACGCGTTCGCGCGCGCGATCCAGGCAAACCCCGACTTTGCCGAAGCGCACTACAACATCAGCTTCACGCTCTCCAACCTTGGCGAATTCGAGGCCGCGCTCCGCGAGACAAAGCGCGCGCTGGCGCTCGATCCGATGTACACCCCGCAGAAGCTCGAGCTGGCGATAGAACTCCCGCACGAAGAGATCAGGCTCACGGTCGCTCCACCGATCACCGAGCGTGATGAGACGGTCGAACATGTAGAAGACTTCCATTTCGATCCTGCCATCATCGAGGAGCTGTTCGCCGAGAAGCCAGTGCGGCGGCTCACGCCGGTGGTGCAAAGTGCGATGGCGGGGTTCTCGCTCGCTCGCGACCTGATCACCAAGGGCCTCTACGACCGCGCTCAAGCGGAGATCGCGCGTGTTCTTGCACGCGGTGGAGACAAGGCTCTCGGGTTGGTCCTGGCCGGCGACGGATTCGCGGCGCAGGGACTGCACGGAGAAGCTCTCGAGAGATACAAGCGCGCGCTGGACATGGAAGAGACAAACCCCTTCGCGCGGCAAGGCATGGCACGGTCGCTGCTCGCCCTTGGGCGCGCCGAGCAGGCGCGACCATACGCCGAGGCCCTGGTCGGGGCTGGAAGCACCGACGTCAACCTGTTGCTGCTGGCAGCCGAAGCCCGCGTTGCATCCCTCGACCATCCCGGCGCTCGTGAGATCCTCGTCACGCTCAGGAAGAGCGAGTCGCGAAACGCGAACGTGTTGAAGAGGGTGGGGGACCTTTACGGCGCGCTCGGTGAAGCCGGCGAGGCGATCGCGGCGTACCGCGCGAGCCTCGCCATCGACGAACGGCAGACGGAAACCAGGGTCGCGCTCGGACGGCTTCTCGCCAAGAGTGGCGACGATACGGCCTCGATCAAAGAGCTCGAAACCGTGCTCGTCACCGCGCCGAATCACGACGCCGCGGTGGTGGAGCTGGTGGGCCCGTACCGGCGCACGGGCCGGTCGCGAAGCGCGCTGCCACGGATCGTGGCGCTGATCCGACGCGATGTCTATCACTTCGCGGCATTGATAGGGCTCGGCGAGATCCTGATCGACCTCGCCCGCGAGGCCGATGCCCACAAGGCGTTCGAGCGCGTGCTGAGGTTCGACCCCAATCATTCCGAAGCACTGCGGTACCACCGGCTCCTGCTCCGAGGGCGGATCTAATGGCGATCGAAGGACCGCTGCGCGAGCTTGGCATTCACGATGTCTTCCAGCTGCTCGACTTGAGCCGGAAGACCGGGACGCTACGTGTGTATTCCCCCGAACGAAATAATGAGGGGAGTGTTTATTTCGACGCGGGCACGATCGTCGCCGCAACGATGAAGAGCAACCCGCACCTTCTCGGAACGATTCTCGAGAGGTCGGGCAAAGCGACGCCGGCAGATCTCGCTCGCGCCACCGCGATGCAGCGCGCCGGTGACAAACGCAGGGTCGGCGAGATTCTCGTCGCCCACGGAATCGTGACGCCGCGCGACATCGATCGCTTCATGAGGCAGCAGATCGAGACCGTCGTGTTCGATTTGATGTCCTGGTCCGAGGGGTTCTTCTCGTTCAGTGAGGAGCCGCCGCGCCCCATTCGCAAGGACATCGCCGTGCGGGTGAGCACCGAATCGTTGCTGATGGAAGGAGCGCGACGCATCGACGAGTGGTCACGAATGGCCGACAAGATTCCCGATGCCCGCGTGATCCCCCTGCTCGCCCCGCTCGACGACGGGCCGGAATCGTTCATCGATCTCCTTCCGCGGGAATGGGAGGTGCTCTCGATCATCGACGGCGAGAGGAACCTGCACGAGATCGCCAAGCGCCTGGTGCTCGCTGAATTCGAGGTTGCAAAGATCATTTACGGAATGCTGAGCACGGGCCTCATCGACATCGCCCCACACGAGAATGACACAGCCAAGGTCTGAGTCGGCGCGGACATTGTTCGCCACCGCGATTGGCGATGCCGAGCAGACGGCGCTGCTGCTCGACTCCGCGGGCACGCCCCTGGCCGGGAGCTATATCGACCAGCGGGGACGCGACATATCCGGCGAGATCGGTGCCGCGTTGAGCGGAGTCAGCACGGAGGTGACGAAATCCATGCGTCTTCTCTCGATTGGTCGTTGGACCGCGGTAGTGGTGGAGACCGACGCAGCGACAATTGCGCTCGCGCCAGCCGCGGAAGATGCGGTCGTTCTGCTCGCCTCCTCCCAGGGAGTTCCGCTCGGACTGGTGCGTCGCGTGCTGACGCGCTCCGTCGCGCTCGCGATCAACTGGATGCGGGGGCGCGCATGAAGGCGCTCGGTCAGGTGGTCGCCACGCTATCCCACGTGCCGGGCGTCGTCGTGGCAATGGTCGTCGGCGCAGTCGACGGGCTTATCATCGAGACGAGTCCCCTGATCGGCGTTGGCCCCGGAGCCCCCGACACGCGGAAGCATACCGCGGCTCTCGCCGCCTATCTTTATTCCAAGGTGACTCGCGCGTCGGATGCGGCCAGGCTCGGCACGCCCGCGTTCATGCGGCTCGAGGCCGAACGGGGCCACATTTTCGTCGTGGGCGCCCGCGATTTGGTGCTCGTCACGATCGTCACTCCTGACGCCAACCTGGGACGCGTGAGACTCGAAATGATGAACGCAGCCCGAGATAAATCATGAGCGATCCGACTGTAGCAGAGGGCTGGGTCGCTGCTCCGCTCACGCGACTGAAAGACGACGCGCGCCTCATCTCCGGCGTTCTCCTCTACCCGACGGGTCGCGCGGTCGGACAATTCGGCTTCTCCAACGCCGCCGACGTGATGTCGATTTGCGCCCTTACCTCTGCCATCAACGCGTCGGCGCGGGAGCTGGGGCGCCAGCTCGACGGCAAGCCTTTCTACGAGATGCACCACACCGGATCGGAGCGACAGGTATTCATGGCCCGCGCCACCGCCGGCGCACAGGAATTCCTGTTCGTGGGCGTCTTCGACCGCGAGAGCTCGCTCGGCGTGGTCGAGATCTATTTCGCGGAGTTCCAGAAGGCGCTCGAACAGCTGCGGCCCGACAAGCAGGTGACCGGCAAGGGGCCGTCGGGCGACTTCGAAGGCGAGCTCAATCGCAGTCTCGATGCGCTCTTCGGTCCGATAGGAAAGCGCTAGAATGTCAGTCGTGAACTACGGCACGCGCGAGATCACGTGCAAAATCGTTTACTACGGGCCGGGCAGGTCCGGAAAAACGACGAATCTCCAGCACGTGTATTCGCAGCTCCCCGAGGAGAGAAAGGGGAAGATGGTCTCACTCGCCACCGAGACCGATCGCACCCTGTTCTTCGATTTTCTTCCGCTCGATCTCGGCACGATCTCCGGATTCGCGACGCGGTTTCAGCTGTATACGGTTCCGGGCCAGGTCTACTACGCCGCCACTCGCAAGCTCGTACTGCAGGGCGTGGACGGAGTGGTATTCGTTGCCGACAGCCAGTCGCGCCAGCTCGCCGAGAACATCGAGAGTCTGCAGGACCTGCACGCGAATCTCGCCGATGAGGGCCTCGATCCGCGCACTCTCCCGCTCGTGATGCAGTACAACAAGCGTGATCTGCCGGCTGGTGAGATCAGCTCGATCGAGGAGCTGGACGAAACGCTGAACTTTCGAGACGTGCCCTATTTCTCGGCGACCGCGATCAACGGCGGCGGTGTATTCGAGACGCTCCGCAGCATCGCGTCGCTGGTGCTGTCGCGCCTGAGCGCGCCCGCGGTCAAGGAATCCTGAGTCGTGGCGAAAGAATCGAAGAAGAAGGGGGAATCCGAGGAGGAGGGCGGTGAATTCGACGACTTCATGGCGGATATCAGCCAGGAGATCGCGAAGCGCGTGGAATCGCTCGACACCAAGCCCAAGGCGCCCCCGGTAGAGAGGAAAAAGACTCCCGCCGTGCCCGACGCGGGTCTGATCGTCGAGTGGCCGAACATCGCCGACCGGATGATCGAGGAAATGCGCTAATGGCTATCAAAGGTAGCCTCAAGGAAGCGAGCCTCCCCGACGTCTTGCAGCTGCTCTCGATGGGAAAGAAGACGGGATGTCTGGGCCTTTCCTTCCATGACAGCTTCGGCTCCATCTACTTCGACAGCGGGCGCATCTGTCACGCCGCGATCGTGAACCGGCCGCTCGATACGGAGAACTCGGTTTACACGCTGTTCACGTGGACAAGCGGCACCTTCAACTTCGAGCCCGGCGTCGAGCCGGAAGATGGCGCCGAGCGCGTGTCGGTCGATCCACAGTCGCTGCTGCTTGAAGGTGCGCGGAGAGTCGACGAGTGGTCGCTCATCGAGAAAAAAATCCCGAGCTTCGACGTCGTGTTCAGCCTCGACCGTCCGCGGCTGATGATGAACCGGGATCCTCTCTCTCCCGAGCAGGAGGCCATGCTTCCATTGATCGATGGACACCGCGACATCAATGGATTGGTCCGCGATTCGGGCCTGGGCGAGTTCGAGGTCGGAAAGGCGCTATATGGATTACTCAATGCGTCCTTCCTCCTGCCCGTCGGACGAAAAAGGACCACCCCGTCTCTTCCCCGAAACGCCAGCCCTCTCGAGCGGCGAGAGCTCGCGAGCGCGCTGTACAGAGCGGGAATGCACGAGGAGGCGCTGCGTGAATTCCGCGCGCTCGTCGAGGAAGCCGCCGATCCAGTGGCATCGTTCCACGTCGGACTCATCGCGCTCCGTCAGAAGGAATGGTCGGGGGCCGTGAACGCTTTCATGACGGCGGCGCCCAATGCGCCGAGCAAGACATCCCTTCTCCACAATCTTGCGCTTGCCTACGAACAGCTCGGCCAGCTCGAGAAAGCGAGACTGGTGATCGAGCGGGCGCTCAGCGCCGGAGGGAGCACGGATCCGCTCATTCAGTTGCAAGCCGCGATCGTCGCCATGCGTCTCGGAGACTACCAGGGCGCCAAGGTCCGGCTGAGCGAATCGCGCAGTCTATGGACGTCGAGTCCGCCGCCGGCAGTCTGGTTCCACTACGCCGCACAGGTGGCCGCAATCACTGGCGACCCGGACCGGGAGATGCTGTTGCTCACCGCTGCAACAGAGACGCATCCCGAGTCGGCGATATTGTTGAACAACCTGGCAGCGGCACACCTCAAGAGAGAGGATTACGAGAGCGCCAGGGACGCCGCCGAAAAGGGTGTAGCGCTGGCACCGGAGCTTTCGCAGCTCCGACGCAATCTCTCCGCGGCGCTCGAAGGCATCTCACGCGCGGATCGGGACGCGACGCAAGCGTCGAGTCGCTCCTGACGGAAAACGCGGCGCTGATCCACGGAGACGACGCCGGTTTCCAGGCGCTGATCGAAAAGATCACGCGTGATCGGGGGTTCAGGTGCGCCAGCTACAAGGATAAATGCCTGCGGCGGCGCATCGCTGTGCGCATGCGCGCCAAGCACAGTGCTACGGCCGGCGAGTACGCGACGGCGCTGGACAATGATCCGCGCGAATACGATCGACTGATTCGATCGCTGACCGTCAACGTGACGAAGTTTTTTCGGAACTGGGACACGTATTCGATGATCGCGGACAAGATCATTCCAGCGCTCTGGGAGCGCGGAGAGTCGGAGACGCGAATCTGGAGCGCGGGATGCTCGTCGGGCGAAGAGCCTTATTCGATCGGCATCTTGATGCACAAGCACGCCGCCGACCGGCAGGAGCGCGCGCGCCTCGAGACAATCAAGATCGTTGGCACGGACATCGATACGGAGCGTCTGGCGGATGCGGAGCGCGCTCTCTACGCCGACTCGGCACTTGGTGATACGCCACCGGCGTTGCGCGCGCACTATTTCCCGGACGTTGCCGGACTTCACACCATGCTACCCGAGGTCAAGCGGCTGGTGAGCTTCGAGTGCAACGATCTACTGGCCTACGAGCCCCGGTCCGAGGACACACATCTCATCCTCTGCCGCAATGTGATCATCTACTTCGAGCGCGAAGCACAGGACGCGCTGTTCTCGGCATTTCATCGCGCGCTCGCTCCGGGCGGGTTCCTCGTTCTCGGAAAGGTCGAAAGCCTCCTCGGCGACGCCCGAGCTCTCTTTTCGCCCGTGAATGCGCGCGAGCGCATTTTCCGGAAGATCTAGTCCGTTATCATGGCTGAGATGACCGAAAAGGTTGCGACCGTCCTAGTCGTCGATGACAGCGCGTTCATGCGCAAGCTGATCGCGGAGATGGTCGAGTCGAGCGGTCCCTTTCGTGTCGTCGGCACCGCCGGCGACGGAATCGAGGCGTTGCAGAAGGTCCGGGCTCTCAAGCCCGACATCGTGACTCTCGATATCGAGATGCCACGCCTCAACGGTCTGCAGGCGCTCGAGCAGATCATGGCCGAGATGCCGCGTCCGGTGGTGATGCTGAGCGCGGCTGGCTCGGAGCTGGGAAACGAGATGACGCTGCGCGCGCTGGAGCGAGGTGCCCTCGAGTTCGTGAGAAAACCGTCGGGGCCCGTGAGCATTGACCTGTCGACGGTGCGCGAGCAGCTGAGGTCGGCGCTCGAAGCTGCCCGGGCAATGAACATGGGCGGCGTGCGGACACCCGCGCCTGACGCGTCAGCGGTCCTCGGCGAGACACTGCAGAAGAAATCGCCCGACGCCGCGACGAGAGTCGTCGCGATCGCCTCATCGACCGGCGGACCGCGCGCGCTGGCGGCGATCATACCGTACCTCCCGGAGGATCTCGGCGCCGCCGTGGTCATCGTTCAGCACATGCCAGGCGAATTCACGAAGCTACTCGCTGAGCGCCTCGACACGATGAGTGTGCTCTGGGTGGCGGAGGCGATAGATGGCAAGCTTCTGCGGGAGAATCGCGTCTACGTCGCTCCGGGCGGTTTTCACATGACCCTCAGCGGCGAGGCGGGGAATGCGTCGATTCGGCTCGACACCTTACCAACGATGTGGGGTGTGAGGCCCGCCGCCGATCCTCTTTTCTTTTCGGTCGCTGACACGTTTGGAAGCTCGGCGATCGGAGTCGTGCTCACCGGAATGGGCCGCGATGGTGCTGAAGGCCTCCGACGGATCCGGGGCGCCGGAGGAAAGGGAATAGTTCAGGATCGCGAGAGCTCGATCATATATGGAATGCCGCAGGCCGCGCTCGCGGCGGCGGGTGCCGATCGGATCGCGACTGTGAACGATGTCGCGCCATTGATCAGGGATATGTGCGCCGACGTCGCCAGAGGCATTGGCGGATGAGTAATCGACGGGTATCGTTCGCTTTGTCGTCCCTCGATCGCTCGCGAAACGCCGCGCCACGCACCTGGACTTCAACCGCTTATTACTTACAGGACAAAGCCGAATGAACGAGGAAAAAAATCACGATGCGTAGGATGCTGGTAACGGGTGCGGCCGGATTCATCGGCACCAACTTCGTCCATTTCTGGGCCGAGCATCATCGAGGCGACGCGATCGTGGGACTCGACGCGCTGACGTATGCCGGCAATCTGGCGAATCTCGAGCCCCTCGCGAACAATGAGCGCTTCACGTTCATAAAAGGCGATATCCGCGACGGCGCGGCCATGCACGACATCATCAAGCGAGAGGGGATCGATACGATCGTCCATTTCGCGGCGGAATCACACGTCGATCGATCCATCCATGGCCCCGACCCGTTCATCGACACGAACGTCAGGGGCACGCACGAGCTGCTCAAGGCCGCGCGCGCCGCCTGGACCGAGGACTGGTCGGGCGGAGCCCGACGGTTTCATCATATCTCGACAGACGAAGTGTACGGTAGCCTGGGTCCGACGGCCGCGCCGTTCACCGAGGACACGGCTTACTCGCCGAATTCTCCGTATGCGGCGAGCAAAGCCGGGTCGGACCACCTCGTCCGCGCGTATCACCACACCTATGGCTTGCCCGTCACGACGACGAACTGCTCCAACAACTACGGGCCCTACCATTTTCCGGAAAAGCTGATTCCGCTCGCGATCGTGAACGCGCTGGACGGAAAGTGGCTGCCGGTATACGGGGATGGGCTGCAGATTCGCGACTGGCTCTACGTTCGCGATCACTGCCGCGGTATCGAGCGCGTGCTCGAGAAGGGCCGGGTCGGCGAGACGTACAACCTCGGCGGCAACTCAGAGCGAAAGAATCTCGACGTCATAAAGGCGATCTGCGCGAACATCAACAAGATCTTCGGCGCGGATGAAAAGGTTCGTGAGCGGTATCCCAAGTGCCCGGCCGCGATTGGCGGTGACACCGCCGAGCTCATCACGTTCGTGAAGGATCGTCCGGGACACGATCGCCGCTACGCGATCGACGCGATGAAGGCGACTCTGGAGACCGGATACGGACCGTCCGAATCGTTCGATACGGGACTGCTGAAGACAATCAAATGGTTCATCGCCAACGAGCAGTGGTGGCGCTCCGTCATGGATGGGAGCTACCGCGACTGGGTCGAGCTCCACTATTCGAACGGGCGTCGGACGGCAAAGTAGTACTCGTTAGAGTCGGCCTCCCGGTCGATTTGGGTTGACACGCATTTCGTCGCACCCTACACTACCACGCTTATGGCCAAAACCGATCTTGCCAGCGGCCCCCGCGCGGGGCGTGATTCTGGTCCTCGCCGCTCATGGGTGTATTGGACAGTCGCCACACTTGTGTTGCTCGCCGGCTTCGCCGACCTCGCGCGTGGGGGCGAAACGCTCGCCCCGATTCTGCTCGTGATCGGGTACTGCGTGCTCGTACCGCTCGCAATTCTGCGATGAGGCGACGGGCTCGGTTTCTGCACCGGGCGAGTAGCTCAGTTGGTTAGAGCGCCTGCCTTACACGCAGGATGTCGGGGGTTCGAGTCCCTCCTCGCCCACTTAAGGATTCAAGGGACCCGTGGATTGGGGGGTGGGGTAAGAATGTTTACCGTCTTGGAGGTTAAACAATTGAAGGCACGTTTACGTAATTCAGGTTTTGCTCTGACAGCGCTTGTGGCAATCGCGGCGTCGCCGGTGCTTGCCCAAAGCGGCAAAACTGGCGAACGAGTCATGATTCCCACGCTCCAGAGCTCGGACAAGGAGCTCGGGGTTCAGGCCGCGGAAGCCATCCGCAGCCAGTTGTCGAAACAGACCAACGTTCGCGACCTCGTCGTAGTTCCCAAGGCCGATATCAACAACAGCCTTCAGTCATCGGGATACTCGACGACCGAAGCCCTGGCTCCTGGTGATGCCAAGGCGCTGGCGACACTCGTTCGTGCTCCGCAGTACCTCGAGGGCACCGTCACCAAAACGCCTACTGGGTACAAGATCGACTCGCGGATGATCATCTCCCGCGACATGAACAAGGCTCAGGTTCTGCCGAGCGCCCAAGGGGCAAAGCTCGACGATGCGGCCAGCCAGGTCGCACGCGCGATCCAGGATGCGCGGCGTCAGCTGCCCGCCGAGGAGACCTGCCACAACGGCGTAGCTCAGGGCAAGTATCAGGAAGCAGTCGCCGCGGCGCGTAAGGGGCTAGCCGAGAATCCGAAAGCCAACATTCTCGGAGTCTGCCTTGCGGAAGCGTACAACGCGCTCAAGATGCCGGATTCGGTCATCGCAGTGGCGGAGCGGGTTCGGGCCACCGATCCGCGCAACACCCCGGCGCTGAGAATGCTGGCCGAGACTTACCGGGCTAAGAACGACACGCCGAAGCTGTTGGAAGTGCTCGGCGCACTGGCTGCCGCCGATCCGACCAACATCCGCCTCATTCAGGACGTCGTCAACGAGTACGCGAAGATGGGCCACGCTCAGGATGCGATTCCGCTGGTGCGCGATCTTCTTCAGAACAACCCCGGCGATCCGGCGCTATTGAATCTGGCGTGGCTGGTGTATCTGAACGCGAAGGATTATCAGGGCGCGATCGACGTCGGCAACGAGATGGTCCGGGTCGATACTGCTGCCGCGACCGCCGACTACTACACTCGTCTCGCGGCGGCGTATCAGTCTCTGAACCAGCCCCAGAAGGCATCGGAAGCCTCGGCGCTGGGCGCGAGGAAGTTCCCGAACGATGCGCACCTCTTGCTGATTACCGCGAATGGGCTGTACAAGGCGGGACAACTTCCGGCGGCGCTCGAAGCCGCAAAAAAGGCGATAGCGGCAGACCCGAAAAACCCGCAAGGCTATTTCCTGCTTGCAACCATTCAGGGTGCGCTCAACCAGTACGACGATGTAATCAACACCTTGAACCAAGCCAAGACGGCCGGCGCAGATCCGGCAGGCCTCTCGCAGATCGCGCTTCAGCAGGGGAGCAACGCTTTCAAGGCGGGACAGGCCTCGAAGGATCGCGTGGATTTCCAGCGCGCCATCAAGTTCCTCCAGCTCTCCGACCAGCTCCAGAGCTCCGCGGACGCCAAGTTCCTGCTTGGCGCCAGCGCGTTTTCGCTCGGTCAGAGCGCCGTGAACGATGCCAACGACAAGAAGAGCTGCGACCTTGCGCGTATGGCCCGAGATGCTTTCAACCTCGCCTCGATCAATCTGCCGGCAGGAGGGCAGAAGTACCCGACGGAGGCCGCTCAGCTACTTACGGCGATTCCGCAGTTCACGCCCGCCGTGGATAATGAGGTGAAGCGCTTCTGTAAGTGATCGACTCTGACTCCGCGACCGGCCGGTGGGATAGCTCCTACCATGCGCCGGTCATGGTCGAAGAGGTGGTGGGGCTGTTCAAAGGCGCCAGGCAGGTTCTGGATTGCACGTTGGGTGGAGGAGGGCACAGCGAGGCCCTCCTCGCCTCCGGCTCCTCGGTTGTGGCGATCGACCGCGACGAGGCTGCCGTAACCGAAGCACGAGAGCGGCTGGCGGCCTACGAGGCGTCAGGCCGCTTTCTCGCTTTGAGGGGGAATTTCGGCGAGATCGATCGTATTCCGGAGCTCGAAGGACGCACTTTCGATGGGATCCTCGCGGACCTTGGCGTTTCCTCCCGGCAGATCGATGCCGACGAACGGGGCTTCTCTTTTCGGCCTGGCGCGTTACTCGACATGAGGATGGACCGTCGCTCTATCGGCACCGCCGCCGATTTGCTCAACACCCTCGATGAAGCAGACCTATCCCAAATTTTTCGTGACTACGGAGACGAGCCGCGGGCCAATCGGCTCGCGCGGGAGATCGTGCGTCGCCGCGAGCGAAAGCCGATGCGCGTGAGCGATGATCTCGTGGACGCGATTCGCGGAGCCTACGGAGCGCGCACGGGTCCCAGCGAGTTCGCGAGATTTTTCCAGGCGGTTCGGATCGCGGTCAACGACGAGCTCGCCGCACTCGAACGAGCGCTGCCCTTGTTGCGCGACATGCTCGATCCGCGGGGTGTCCTCGCAGTGATTTCCTACCACTCCGGAGAAGACAGGCTCGTCAAGCATACAGTCCGCGAATGGAGTCGCGACTGCATTTGCCCCCCGAAGCAGCTCCAGTGCACCTGCCGAGGCAAGGCGCTTGGCGAGCTCATGACCAAGCGGGCGCTGGTGGCGAGTCCAGCGGAGACCGGCGTGAATCCCCGCTCGCGCAGCGCCAGACTACGAGCATGGCGAAAAGCCGCGTAGCATTCCGGGGCCGGACCCTGGTAGGCCTCATACTCGGCGTCTTCGTGCTGGTTGCTCTTGCGATCGTGTGGCGGCGCACGATCGGAATCAGCCAATCGGAGCGACTCGCTGCCCTCGACGCCAGGCGCGTCGGCCTGGAGGGGGAGCGGGCACGCCTCGAGAGCGAAATTCGTGATGCCTCCGCGAGGCAGACGCTGGGCACTACAGTCGAGCATCGGCTCGGTATGCACATCCCGACTGACAAGCAGGTAGTGATAATTCCACGGGCGCGCCCGAATGAAAACCCGTAAGCGCGTCGCGATCGTTCACGCATTCTTCATCTTTTTCGCGCTCGCGCTCGTTGCTCGCGCGGCGAAGGTGCAGGTCTTTGAAGGTAAGGACTGGGTGGCTCGCGCCACGCGGCAGCATTTCTTCGCCGGCTCACAGTCAGGTCCTCGCGGAGAAATCCTGGACGCTAGCGGCAACATGCTGGTCGAGAGTCGTGAGATGACGCGCGTCGCGGTGGCGCTGCCCGAAGTGAGGGACACCGCCTTTGTTCTCAAGGCGCTGCACCACGCCCGGGTTGATGCCGATGCCGTCCGTGGCGCCATCGCGCGCCGGCGTCGGTGGATCGATCTTCCCGGTCTCTACACCGCTTCCGATGTGGCATCACTCTCGAAGCTGAACGGCATCCACCTGACGCCGGTACTGCAGCGCGTCTACGCCAATTCAGGCGGCATCAAACGCATTGTCGGTACCCTGGACGGGCACGGGAATCCCCTGGATGGTTTGGAGCTCGCGCTCGACACACTACTCCGTGGCGATTCCGGAAAAGTGAGGCTGGCTCGGGACAAGGATGGCCGCGCGCTCGATTCTCCCGACGGCTGGACCGAACAACCGAAGGCTGGATCGACAGTCGTGCTGACGATCAACAACACGCTGCAGGACATCTGCGAGCGGGAGCTGTCGATCGCGGTCGACAGCCTGCGCGCCGACGGCGGAGACATCGTGGTGATGAATCCCCACACTGGCGAGATTCTGGCGCTAGCTAGCAGCAGGGTTGGAAAGACGACGTTCTCGAATACGGCCGTGACTGAGCCGTTCGAGCCCGGCTCGACGCTAAAGCCGTTCGTCGCTGCTTCCCTCCTGGAGAACGGGCGAGCGCGAGTCAATGACATTGTCAACACGCACAACGGCAAGCTGGAGCTCGATGGACGCGTCATCACCGACATGCACAAGGCGCAGTCACTTTCGCTCGCCGACGTGATCCGCTATTCGAGCAATGTTGGCATCGTCGAGTTCGGCCAGCGGCTGACACCGCGTCAGAAGTACGAGACCTTTCGTAATCTCGGTTTCGGGATGCCGCTTGGCGTGCCGTTGCCGGCGGAAGCATCCGGAACTTTGCGCGAGCCGAAGCAATGGTCGAAGCAAACGAGCGCATCGATCCTCATGGGTTATGAAATCGCGGTCACACCGCTCCAGCTCGTCACCGCGTATGCGGCGATAGCAAACGGCGGAGAGCTGCTCGAGCCACACCTGGTGAAGGAAGTGCGGTCTATCGATGGAAAAGTGCTGTACCGCGCGGAGCCGCGCTCCGTGCGGCGCGTGATGTCGGGCGAGGTGGCGCGCACGGTTCAGCAAATGTTGCTGGCGGTGGTGCGGGATGGAACCGCAACCAAAGCCGATCTGGCGACCTTCGACGTGGCGGGAAAGAGCGGCACCGCGCGACGCACATCACAGAACGCTGGTTACGTCGCCGGAAACTACACCGCGTCATTCGTCGGTCTCTTTCCCGGCAACGATCCGCAGTATGTCGTCCTCGTCAAGCTCGATAATCCGAGGGGTGCGCATTTCGCGGGCGGTGACATCGCCGCTCCTGTGACGCAAATCGTGCTGCGCGCCGCGTTGGCGGCGCGCGATGCAGCTCTCGATCGCGAAGATCTGGCGGCATCGGAGAAGAGCGCCGTCGCGCAGTCACACGCCGATCCTGGCGCCAGGGCGAATTCAGTAGCAGATGTGAAATTCATTCGGCGGAACGAGTCCGAGGGACCGGATCGGCCCGCGCCGGATTCGTACGACCCGAACCGGAACGTGGCGAAGCGCGACCCGAGTGAAGGCACGGCTTCGTACGTGATAGAGCTACCTGCTTCGCTGAAATCGGCTGCCGTGGCGATCGCTTCGCGCGCCATTCCCGATGTGCGAGGACTGACAGTTCGCGAAGCTGTGCGAGCAATCCACAACGCCGGCTTCCGGGTTCGACTCATTGGCGCGTCTTCGGTGGGAACGTTTCCCGTGGCGGGAACACTCGCCGCGCCTGGTACACTCGTTCAGCTGAGCCGTCCCCTCGAATGAGAGTGAGCGTCAAGGCAATAAAAACCGCGCTGGCAGAGCGTGGTTTGCTGGTTGGAGTGAGCGGTGAGATTCCGAAGGAGGCAAGCGGGATTTCGGACGACAGCCGCAAGGTTTCTCGCGGGGATCTCTTCATCGCCGTTCGAGGTTGGACCAGCGACGGCCACGACTTTCTCGAGGCCGCAGCCCAACGCGGCGCCGCGATCGCCATTGTGGAGGACGCATCCCGAACCACGCTACCGGCGCTTGTGGTGCGGGAAGGACGTCGCGCCGCGGCGATCGCGTCGGCAACCGCGTACGGAGATCCGGCCCGCAACTTGATGCTGCTGGGCGTCACGGGCACGAACGGAAAGACGACGACAACGTCGATCATGCGCCACCTCTTCGACGATGGCGATGGATCGAGCGCGTCGATCGGAACGCTTGGGGTGCTGGTAGGCAGCGGGGGAGAAATTTTGCCGGGTGGGAGCGGCCTCACGACCCCAGGTCCGGTGGAGCTGCAAAGAATCCTGCGCGAGCTTGCCGATCGCGGAGTGCGAACGATCGCGATGGAAGTGTCGTCGCACAGTCTCGACCAGAGAAGAGTCGACGGCCTCGAGTTCGATGTCGCGGTGTTCACCAACCTCACGCGTGATCATCTCGATTATCATGGAACGATGGGGAAGTATCTGGAGGCGAAAGCGCGGCTGCTGGATTACCTGAAGGCGGACGGTACCGTCGTCATCAACGCGGATGCTCCAGAATGGAAATCGCTGAAGCCACGCTCGCATCCACTCACCTTCGCGGCCCGCGAGTCTGCAGACATTCGGGCCGAGGGCATCCGTTACACAGCAGAGGGAAGCGAGTGGCGGCTCGTCACCCCCCGCGGATCCGCCGACGTCTCGCTGCCGTTGATTGGCGACATCAATGTCGAGAACGCGCTCGCGGCAGCTGCAACGGCGTCCGCGCTGGGACAAACGCCGGCTGAGATCGCGGGCCGGCTACATACCGTTCCGCAAGTCGCGGGCAGGCTGGAGATCATATCGACGAGGCCGACGGTGCTCCGGGATTACGCGCATACACCCGACGCTCTCGAGCGAAGCCTCAAGACGGCCCGCGCCTTCACGCGGGGCAAGCTCATCGTTGTGTTCGGGTGCGGCGGCGACCGCGACAAGGGGAAGCGCCCACTGATGGGCGCGATTGCAGAGCGCGGCGCCGATTGCGCTATCGTTACCAGCGACAATCCGCGAACCGAAGATCCTGACGCCATCATCGATGATATTGAAGCAGGCATGCGCGGCTCGAAGCATCGGCGCGTGACCGACAGGCGCAGTGCCATCCAGAGCGCGATCGATCTTGCCGAGGAAGGGGACATCGTGCTGCTCGCCGGTAAAGGGCATGAGACGTATCAGATTCGCGGAACCACTTCGTATCCGTTCGACGAAAAGGAAATCGTGAGAGAGATGACGGGGAGCCACGCTTGAGCACAGGGTTTTGGACGCTGGACCGGATTGCCGCGGCGCTGGCGGATCAAGCTTCCGGCAAACTTCCCCGCGGATCTTCCGAAGTGAGCGGCATAACGACCGACACGCGCAAGATCGGCAAGGGAGATGTGTTCGTCGCTCTCCGCGGTGAACGGTTCGACGGGCACGACTATCTGCGCGACGCGGTGCGGGACGGAGCCTCGGCGCTCGTCGTTTCACGCGCTCCCAAGCTCGACACGCTGGGCGTTCCGATCTTCGAGGTGCGCGATACGCTCATCGCGCTCGGCGCGCTGGCGCACTATTGGCGCCGGGCGTGGGGGAAGACGATCATCGGCGTGGCGGGAAGCAACGGCAAGACGAGCACAAAGGATCTCCTCAGAGCTGCGCTGAGCCGCTCCTATACAGTCCATGCGACGACTGGCAATCTCAATAACAGGATCGGAGTACCGCTCACGTTGCTCGCGCTTCCGCCCGAGGCCGACGTGGCCGTGGTAGAGGTGGGGACCAGCCTGCCGGGCGAAGTGGCGATTCTCAGAGAAATCGTGGAGCCTGACATCGCGCTCGTCACGTCCATCGCCGAGGAACATCTGGAAGGTCTGGGCGATCTCGCGGGTGTTTTGCGCGAGGAGGCCGCTGTCTACGAAGGAGTCGCAGTCGGCATCGCCCCTTCCGCGCAACCGGAAATTGCCGAAGCGGCACGCGGGAAGGCGAAGCGAGTTGTCGTCGCCGGTCTCGACGCCAACGCCGATGTGAAGCCCGATCGCTGGGAAATCGGCTCGGATGGACTCGGCGTGATAGAGATCGCGGGTGCGACGGTGCGCCCGCCGGTGCGCGGGCTTCACAACCTCAGAAATGCCATGCTGGCGCTGGCCGTTGCTCGCGAGTGTGGCGTGAGCTACGAAGACGCTGCCGCGGGAATCGCCGGGATGCCGCAGCCGAAGATGCGCTCGGCATGGGAGCAGGTCGGCGACGTCACCCTGATCAACGACGCCTACAACGCCAACCCGGGATCCACCCGGGCCGCGATCGAGCTGTTGAAAGGCACAGGTAGCGGACGGCAGAGGGTAATCGTCCTTGGTACGATGCGGGAGCTCGGTGCGGCGTCGGAACAATGTCACGCCGATATCGCGGGTCTCGCGTTGGCATCTGGAGCGGACATCGTCGCGGGCATCGGCGAGTTCGCGCCCGCGCTCGAGAAGCACAAAGAGCGCGAGCGCGTGATCACGGCGCCCGATGTCGAGGATCTCTGGCCGCAGCTTCAGGCCAGGCTGCAGCGCAACGCGATCATCTTGCTCAAAGCATCACGGGGTGTGCAGCTCGAGCGTCTTGTTCCACATCTAACTACCTGGGCTACCGCATTGTGCTGAACTATCTGCTCGTTCCATTCGTAGGACTGCCGCATTTCGGGTTTCTGCGACTGTTTCAGTGGATAACCTTTCGCGCAGCGGGCGCGGCAGTGAGCGCGATTCTGCTCACCTGGATCGTCGGCCCCGGAATCATGCGTCGACTCCGTCGCATGCGGCTCAACCAGGTGATACGCGAAGGCACTCCCGATGCCCACCAACAGAAGGGCAGAACTCCGACAATGGGCGGCCTGATAATTCTCGGAGCGACGCTCACCAGCACCGTGCTCTGGGCGCGACTGGACAACCGTTACGTGCTCATCGCCATGATCTCGATGGCGTGGATGGGAGCGATCGGCTTTCTTGACGATTACCTGAAGCTCAAACAGAAGCTCGCCGGCAGGAAGAACACGGGCCTCGTCGAGAAGTACAAGCTCGCCGGCCAGGTCACCCTCGGTTTTGCGGTTGGCTACTACCTCTGGAAGTATCCCCTCTCGACGCTTCCCGGCGCGTCGACGACGCTGCCGTTCTACAAATACATATTGATCGTTCCGCTCACCGCGGGGCTCGGATGGCTTTACGTCCTGTTCGTGACGTTCGTGATGACCGGTACGAGCAACGCAGTGAATGTCACCGATGGGTTGGACGGGCTCGCGGCCGGTCTCACCGCGATCGCGGCGCTGACGTTTGCCTTCTACGCGTACGTAGTGGGGCGGGTCGATGCGAGCCAGTACCTCCACGTCTATTTCCTTCGAGGATCCGGCGAGCTGACGGTCTTTTGCGCGGCCCTGATGGGGGCGTGTATAGGATTTCTCTGGTACAATACGCATCCAGCCGAAGTCTTCATGGGCGACACCGGGTCGCTGGCGCTGGGCGGCGCGCTCGCCGCGGTCGCGATTCTCCTCAAGTCGGAATTCCTCCTCGTCCTCGTCGGCGCGGTGTTCGTGGCGGAGATGATGTCGGTGATCATTCAGCGGTTCGTGTTCAAGTACCGCAAGCGACGATATGGAATCGAGTACGCGCGCGAGCATCGGGTCTTCAAGCGAGCCCCACTCCATCACCACTTCGAGGTGAAAGGTTGGGATGAGGCTCAGGTTGTCGTGCGATTCTGGATCCTCGGAGTGTTGGCCGCCTTCATCGCCCTGAGCACGCTGAAGCTACGATGACTCCGCGGGAGCTCGTGCCGCGCGAGGGCGAGATCGCCGTAATCGGCCTCGCCCGGAGCGGTCGCGCCGTGGCGATGCTGCTGAGAAAGCACGGCTACAACGTTTACGCATCAGACGTAGCGTCTTCGCCCGACACCGGACGATGCGCGGAAGAGCTGCGGGCGCAGGGAGTCGTGGTCGATGTCGGCCGGCATGATCTGGAGCGACTCGGCCGCGCGGCACTCGTCGTTACCAGCCCGGGCGTCCCACCAAAGGCGCGGCCTCTGGCATTCGCGCGCGAGAAGGGCATTGCGATCGCGAGTGAGGTTGAAATCGCGCTCAACTTCCTCGTAGGGGCTCGCGTCATTGCCGTCACTGGCACGAATGGCAAGACCACCACGACCGCTCTCATCGCTCATCTTCTGCGTGGACTGGACATCGAGGCAATCGAAGCAGGGAATATTGGAACGCCCCTGTCCGAGATCGCGATCCGCGACCAGCAGCCGAAATGGATTTCGCTGGAGATGTCGTCGTTTCAGCTGCACGATACGCCGAGCCTCAAACCCGCGGTTGGGGTGCTCACGAATCTGAGTCCCGATCACCTGGACCGTTATGCGACGGTGGAGGAGTATTACGCGGACAAGGCGCGCCTCTTCGCCAACGCCGACGCGGAGTCGGTCTGGGTCGTGAACCGCGACGACAAGGGAGTGATGCGAATGGTGCGCGATGTCGGCGGCCACAAGTATTCGTTCTCGCTGACGAAAAAGGCCGAGGCATCGCTCGATGCGCGCACCGGCCAGCTGGTGGTGCTGGGAGCGCCACTTCTCTCGCGCATGGATCTTCCGCTTCTGGGCCAGCACAACGTTGGAAATGCGCTGGCGGCGTCGCTGGCGGTGATGGCCGCTGACCGTTCCCACCAGACGCAGAAAGCCAGGAAGGGAATTGCGAAGGCGCTCAAGACATTCCGGTCCCTCCCGCACCGGCTCGAGCTGGTCGGCGAATTTGGCGGCGTACAGTGGATCAATGATTCCAAGGCAACCAATGTCAGCTCAACCGCAGTCGCGATTGACGGTATGGAGCGTCCAACCGTCCTATTGCTCGGGGGCAGGCACAAGGGAGAAACCTATACATCCCTGTCCGAGGCGGTTCGCAGGAAGGTGACGAAAGTGATCGCCTATGGCGAAGCGGCGCCGATTATCGCGACTGACCTTCGTCCCGTGGTGGATGTCGTGCGCCTCGGCTCCGATTTCGACGAGGTGGTTCATACGGCGCGGGCGGCGGCGCGGGCCGGCGAGGCGGTGCTGCTGTCACCGGCGTGCTCGAGCTACGACATGTTCTCGAACTACGAGGAAAGAGGTGAGCGCTTCCGCGCGCTCGCGGCAACGGAAGCGTAGGCAAAGGAAGCGTAGGCAAAGGAAGCGCAATGGAAGCATCGGCAAATCTGATACACCGCTGGCACATGGGTCTCGAGGCCCGCGTCCTCGTAATGCTCACCGCCATTTTGCTGGCGTTCGGTCTCGCGACCGTCTATAGCGCGAGCGCGATCGTCGAGATGCAGGCGGGCTACGGGCACGCTCATCTTCTCATCCGTCAGGTAGTCGGAATGGCAATCGGCCTGACGCTTTTTGCCATCGCCGCCAAGATGGACGCGGAAATCTGGGAAAAATGGGCGTGGCCGATCATGATATTGTCGATCGTGCTCCTGGTGATCGTGATTCTTCCGTTCACGGCCGGGATTGCCCCGCGCGTGCACGGTTCCCGGCGATATCTGCTCGGCGCCTCCCTGCAACCGTCCGAGCTGGCCAAGCTCGCTGTAATAGTGTGGACGTCGATGCTGGTCATAAAGAAAGGCCCCGCACTCAGAGGACTCACGAAAGGGATACTGCCATTTCTGGTGGTCATCGGAACGCTCGACATTCTCGTGATGCTGGAGCCGGATCTCTCGACGGCGATGATGTTCACCCTGATGATGGGGATCATTCTCTTTGCCGGCGGTGTTCGCATCGGACACTTCGTGGCGCTGGGAGTGATGCTCATTCCGCTTCTCTACGTGAAGATCGAGCGACTCAACTACGTCCTGCTGCGGATGTCGGCCTTCTTCGATCCCGGCGCCGCGCCACTGGAAGTGAGCTATCAACTGCGACAGTCGCTGATAGCGGTGGGGTCGGGGCAGATATTCGGCGTTGGATTTGGGAGGGGGCGCCAGCAGTACGGCTTTCTGCCGTTCGGATATGACGACTTCATCGCCGGGCACATCGGGGAAGAATGGGGTTTCATCGGACTCACTCTCCTCGTGCTCGCGTTCGCGCTGTACGCGGCGCTCGGGTTCAGAATCGCCCGGAAAGCGCGGACCCCCTTTCTGCAGCTGGTAGCCGTGGGCCTGACGGTCACTATGGTGCTGACCGCGTATCTTCATATCGGTGTGGCAACGGGATTGCTTCCGACCACCGGATTGACGCTACCGTTCATCTCGTACGGCCGCTCGAATCTGATTCTCTCCCTTCTCATGACCGGCATTCTCGTCAACATCGGCAGTTCCCGTGAAAAGGTATTTGGCGGAGCAGCGACGGATCCACTCGCTCTTCGCGCGCTCCCCGCTAGATGAGGATCATCTTCGCGGGAGGCGGTACGGGTGGGCATCTCTACCCGGGGCTTGCGATCGCTCGTGCGCTAAAAAAAGCTGACTCCAGGGTCGAGCCATTTTTTATCGGAGCTCGGCGCGGGATCGAGCGTGACGTGCTCCCGCAGGTCGGATGGGCGTTCGAGCTGCTCGATCTTCACCCCCTCTATCGATCGCGCCCGTGGGAGAACTGGAAGACGATTCGGGGCGCAATGGGTGCCTGGCGGCGGATTGCCGGCGAAGTGCGGAGTGAGCCTCCCGCCTGCGTAGTCGGAACTGGCGGATATGCGTCCGGACTCACGCTTGGTTATGCGGTCTCGCATCACATCCCGATAGTGCTGCAGGAGCAGAACACCGCTCCCGGTATGACGACGCGCTTCTTCAGTCGCTTCGCCGCGCAGGTGCACCTCGGATTCCCCGAGGCGCGGCGGCACATCTCTCCGTCGAAACACACCGAGGTATTCGACTCCGGAAATCCCATCGAGCCTCCACCCGGCGACGCTTTCGAAAAGGCGCCCGCCCGCGCCAAGTGGGGATTCGCGCCATCGGGCGGAAGCGTGTTGCTCGTGTACGGTGGCAGTCAGGGATCAAAGGCGATGAACGATGTCGTTGCAGCGTGGATCGACGAAGGTCTTCCGCCTGAGCTCTTCGTGATCTGGGCAACCGGCAAGGCGAACTATGACGAGCTCGCGCGCTACGACAGCGCCCGCGTCAGAGTCAGAGCATACATCTCCCCGATGTCGGACGCCTATCGCGCCGCGGACTTTGCGCTTTCGCGCGCCGGAGCGATGGCGACCGCCGAGTTATGTGCGTGGGGAATTCCCGTAATCGTGGTCCCGCTGCCCACTGCCGCGGCGGATCACCAGACTGCCAATGCAAAGGCTCTGGCCGCCGCCGGCGCGGCGGAGATGATCCGACAGTCGGATCTCAACACCGAATCACTCTCGCGGGCCGTCGAATCGATGCTGTCGAATCCGGCGAAGCTTTCGACGATGCGGGCAAAGGCTCTCGAGCGCGCCCGTCCAACCGCGGCGGCCGACATTGCCCAGCACATACTTCGTCTCGTCGAGCGCGAGCAGACACGGCGCTGACGCGTCGGATCGCCGCACGACACCGCAGATGACTTCAATCGATAGCCCCGACCAGCGCCCGATTCACTTCGTCGGGATCGCCGGCGCCGGAATGCGCGCGCTCGCCGAGCTACTCGCCCGGCGCGGGATCGCCGTCACGGGGTGCGATGCCAACCCGGGCCCGACTGAAGACCTGGCGGCGCTCGGAATCAATGTGGTTAAAGGACATAGCCCCGACCACGTGAACGGTGTGCGCGAGCTGGTCGTTACATCGGCCATGCCGCGGAATCACCCCGAGCTGGTGCGGGCGCGTGACCTCGGAATTCCGATTGCAAAACGAGCTGAGGCTCTCGGACGCGCCGTTGCCGGCGGACGAGTCGTTGGGATCGCCGGCACTCACGGTAAGACGACGACGACGGTGATGACGACCGCCGTACTGGCGGGCGCGGGTCTCAAGCCGACCGGTATCGCGGGCGGACGTGTGGCCGAGTGGAAGGGGAACCTGCACTACGAGTCAGACGAGCTGTTCGTCGTCGAGGCCGATGAATACGATCGATCCTTTCTGACACTTGCGCCGAACGTCGCCGTGGTGACGAATGTGGAAGCCGATCACCTCGACATCTATCGTGACCTCGAGGATATCCGTTCGACGTTCTCGCGCTACGTTCATGACGCCGCCGCGATTGTTCTTTGCGACGACGATGCGGGCGCGAGATCTCTTGATCTTCCACCCAGTTCGGAGCTCATTCGGTACGGTTTAAAATCCCGCGACGCGCGTCTCGTCGCTAGCGATGTCCGTTCCGACGGACACTCGTCGATTTTTGCCGTCAGCTACGATGGCGATCCACTTGGCGACGTCGCTCTGCGTGTGCCGGGATACCACAACGTCCAGAACGCTCTCGCGGCTATCGGTGCCGGCTTCGCGCTGGGCGTCACGCTCGACGCGATGCGCGAGGGACTCCTCCAGTTCGGCGGAGTGGATCGTCGCTTCCAGCGTCTTTGCGATGTCGCGGGTGTGACGATCGTCGACGACTATGCGCACCACCCGACGGAGATCGTGGCAACACTCCAGGCCGCGCGTGCATCTTATCCAGGCCGCCGCGTCGTGGCGGCGTTTCAGCCGCACCTTTTCTCGCGCACGAGGGACTTCTCCGACGCGTTCGGCGAGGCTCTGCGCGGAGCGGACAGTGTTTTCCTGGCGGAAATATATCCCGCGCGTGAGCAGCCGATCCCTGGCGTTACGTCCGAGCTGGTGGCGTCTTCGATGATGAGAGGCGGCCGCCCCGTCGCGTGGCAGGGAGAACGCGCCGATCTCGCCGACGCGCTCACGCAATTCGTCCGCGATGGAGATGTCGTGATCACAATGGGCGCCGGCGACATCACGCGCACGGGTCCTGAGCTCAAGGCGCGTTTGGAGAAGCGAGCCAAATGATCTCTTCGGAACGACTCGGAAGACCAGGCTGGAAGATTCTGGGTGTCCTGTTTCTGGTCGCGGTCATCATGGCTGCCGCGTGGGGCGTCCGCGGCGCGGCGCGGCAAATGGCTTTCTTCCGGGTGAGAAACGTAGAGATCAGAGGCGTCCGCTACCTCCAGCCGAAGGAGATCGTTTCGCGGCTGCGAATCGACACAATCGCGTCACTGTGGGACGATCTCGAGCCTTACAGACAGCGCGTCCGCGGACATCCACAGGTGTCGGACGTCAGGATCACCCGGCGGATGCCCGGCACGCTCGTGGTCACTATACAGGAGAATCTTCCCGTGGCGCTGATTCAAACTCCCTCGGGCATGATCCCCTACGATTCGCTCGGAAAGCAGCTGCCGATCGATCCGGCGCGGACGAATCTCGACCTTCCAATTGTTGCGTCAACCGATCCCGTTCTTCTTAAGCTCGTTGGAGCGATTCGCGCACAGGAGCCGCGGATGTTCGCGCGCATCGAAGAGGTGAAGCGAACGGGCAGGGATGAAATACTGCTCACGCTGTCGCGCGGCTCGGAAGTTTCCGGCAAGCTGGGCGCAACCGCGGCGCCGGAGAATCGCACACTGCGCGTGCGCATTCCGGTAGGACTGTCAGTGGAGCGTTTGGCCGATATCTTTCCGGTTGAAACCGACCTCGCTCGGCGGCAGGTACGTGTTGGAGAGCTCGATTTACGTTATCGCGATCAAGTCATCGCAAGGCTTCAATGAACCCCGAACGAATCATCGCTGGCCTGGACATTGGTTCTTCCAAGACGACCGCCCTGATCGCCCAGGCAGTCGGCGGTGACGGCAAGAGCGCCCCAACGCTGAAGATTCTCGGCGTGGGTCAGGCCCGCACGACGGGCCTCCGACGTGGCGTCGTCTCCGATATCGAGGAGACCACGCGCTCGATCAAGAAAGCGGTTGAAGATGCGGAAAGGATGTCGGGCACCAAGATCGACACGATCTACGCCGGAATCGCCGGCGAGCACGTGCGCGCGATGATCAGCAAGGGAATCGTCGCGGTGAATGGCGACGAGATCTCGAAAGCAGATGTCGATCGGGCGAACGACGTGGCGCGCGCCCAACCCGTTCCGCAGGACCGTGAGCTGCTCCACGCGATTCCTCAAGAATACTCCGTCGACAAGAATCAGGGCATCCGCGATCCCATCGGCATGATCGGCACCCGCCTCGAGACGGAGATGTATCTCGTGACCATCGGCGCGTCGCCGGCGATGAACCTCCGCAAATCCGTCGAGAGAGCGGGCTACCACGTTCGCGAGCTGGTACTCGAGCCGCTCGCCAGCTCCCTCAGCGTGCTCACGGAAGACGAGAAAGAGCTCGGCGTCGCGCTCGTGGAGATGGGAGCCGGCACGACCGACATCGCGGTCTTTCACGAAGGAAAGATTCGTCACCTGGGCACGGTGAATTACGGTGGGAACAATGTCACCAGCGATATCGTGCAGGGCATCGGCGTCACCCAGGCCGACGCCGAGAGGTTGAAGGAGAAATACGGCTGCGCCTACGAGCCGCTGGTCGATCCTACTGACGTGATCCAGCTGCCCAGCACCGTCGCGCAAGGTGACCGACACGTTCCGCGGGAGGTCCTGGCGCACATCATCCACCAACGCATGGACGAGATCTTCAACCTCGTGCTGAGCGAGATCGAGCGAGCGGGTTTTGCGCAGCGATTGAACGGGGGCGTGGTGATCACCGGAGGCGCGGCAGCGATGCAGGGCGTTGCCGAGCTCGCAGCGGACGTCTTCGGAACGGGAGTCAGGATCGGTTCTCCAGC
>DATHGO010000045.1:0-10016 GCA_035317585.1 Gemmatimonadaceae bacterium
GTCCGCCCGAGGTGGTCTGCGACCTTTCGCTCCTCGGTGAGATTTCTGATACCGATCACCAGTCCGACGATGTTGTCGGTTGCGTCGCGGATGTGGCTCAGCGTAACAGCCGCCGGGAACTCGGTCCCATCTTTTCTTCGATGAACGTGCTCACCGGTCCAAAGTGGAAGGTCCGCCGGGATCGCCGGAATCGTCTGGCGAGAGGAGAGCTGGGTTGAGGCAACAACGAAATCGTCGACGGAAAGACCGGCGATCTCATTTGGCTCGTAGCGATATTCTTTGATCGCGGCAGCGTTGGCGTATTGAACCTTTGCATCGACGCCAAGTATCAGCACGGGCTGATCCATGGTCGCCAGCGCAGCTGCGAGTGTCCGCTCACGCGCGTGGGTTCGTTGCTCGTCTTCGCTGAGCAGAAGTACATCGATCGCGAGCGCAACGGCAGGCGCGAGGCGCAACAGTGCATCGACGTGCGGACCAGTCTGCAACTGCGCCGTCGCGGACGTTACGACAAGAACACCGAGTCGACGAGTGCTCGCGACGAGTGGAATCGTGATGGCGGGCTCCTCTGGCACCCGCTCCGGATTGTGAGCTTTCTCGCGGAGGTTTTCGACGAAGATCGGCTCTTCCTTGGCCCAGGCCGCTCGAACCGCGCTGCTCTCGACCGGCCCCGTGATGCCTTCCATCTGCTCGCAGGTGCCGCAGGCGGCGACACACGTAATGGTGTTTCCGTCGGAAGAGATAATGCCGATTGCCTTTCCACTCGACGGGACGACGCCGTCCAGAATATCGAGGATGTCGTGACTCGCCTGCGCGACGGTCACCTTGCGAAGCGCTACGCGCGCGATCTCGGCCGCGGCTTCGGTCTGCTTCTGCTCATTGCGCTGCGCGTCGAAGAGTCGCGCGTTGTCGATAGCGACGGCCGCCTGGCGCGCGATCAGCATGATGAGGTCGAGATCGTGCGCGTCGTAGGCGTTGGTCTTGTACGAGAGGACCTGCATCACTCCGACGGTTCGGTCGTGATAGGTGAGCGGCGCCGTGATCTCGCTCTTTACCTCACGCTTCGAGGCGACCTGGAAGATCGTTCCCTTCCACCAACGCTCCGGCTTTGAAGAAATGATCGGTACCGCCGTCTGAAAGACCTTGGCGATAGTCTCGGTCCCATTCGGGAAGTCGAGCACGCCTTCTCCTTCGCGCTCCACGGAATCGACGATGATGCAGTGAGCATTGAACTTTTCGCTTACCGGATCGGCGATCATGAGCGCAAAGCACGGGGCATCCACTACTGAAGCAACCGCCTTGTAGATCTCGCGGTACGCTTCATTCAGCGAGATCGTAGCCGAGATGGCCTGCTGCACCGTCGCGACCGCCGCGAATCGCGCGGCGCGGCGCTCGAGCTCGGCGACGAGCTCAGTCGTCAATGAACTCCACCGTCACCGGACGTGTTATCACGCCCGACCTGACGCCTTCGTCGAGGAAGAGCCGGATCGCTGCCCGGCCGCGTTCGCCGTAGTCGAGCGTCCAGTCATTCACGTACATCCCGACGAACGTATCGGCCTTGCTCCTGTCGAGACCACGCGCAAAACGCATCGCATGGTCCAGAGCATTCTTGCGGTGATCGAGGCCGTACGCGATGCTCTCCCGAAGATGCCGGGAGACTTTCTTCTGGACGTCGCGCGGCATTGTCTTTCGAATGACGTTGCCGCCGAGCGGAAGTGGCAAGCCAGTTTTCTCGAGCCACCACGCGCCCATGTCGGCGATGAGATGCAGTCCATCGTCCTTGTAGGTAAGCTGGCCCTCGTGAATCAGCAGTCCCGCATCGACATCGCCGCGGATCACTGTCTGATCGATCTGATCGAAGGGCACGACGACCGGAACGAAATCCGGCTGAAAAAGCTTCAGCGCCAGGTACGCGCTCGTCATCATTCCTGGCACGGCCACTCGCTTGCCCGCGATGTCTTCGTGCGTCATGGGACGCTTCGCCACGAGCATGGGCCCGTAACCATCGCCCATCGATGCGCCGTGGGGAAGCAGAGCATACAGCTCGGAGAGGTATGCGTAGGCGTGAATCGAGACGGCGGTCACATCGAGCTCTCCGCGCAAAGCGCGGCCGTTCAGCGTCTCGATGTCCTGGAGCTCGTGGACGTAGCTGATTCCCTGCGTATCGATCTGCCCGTCGGCGAGCGCATAGAACATGAACGCATCGTCCGAATCGGGACTGTGAGCGAGATGAATCGTGCTACTCGCAGTCATGACTTCATTCCAAGGCTCTTCCTTGCCTGCTGTAAGGCGTTTGTGATGTCGTCCTCGTGGCGTGTGTATTCGTCCCGTTTTTTCGCCAGCTCGGCCTTCTGGGCAGCGATGAGTCTTCGCTCATACGAGTGGAGCTGCGTAGTATCACCGCCGATCGTTGCCAGACGCGCCTCCAGAATCAGGCCGAGCAGGTGATTTGGATTTTCGAGCAGGATGCTGTCCGCCTGTGCCTTCGCAAGCGGAAGCGCTCCGGTGACCTCACCGATCCGTCCCAAATCGTAGCGCTGGTCGGCGTTGAGCGGTGCCAGCAGCAGATATGATTGGACCGCCATGGGAGCGAAGAACTGCACGCTGTCGATCTTTCCCTGGGTGGCGAGGAGCATCACGCGATTGTAAAGACGGTCGGCTCGTTCCTGTGGCGACAAGCTCGAGATGTCGGGGGCGCGCACTGCGGCGGATTGATCATCCGTCGCGCTCCCGCGATCGTCGAGTCCAGCCTGCGGTAACGCATTTTGCGAACCGTCAACGGTGCTCCCGCGACGGGCATTGAAGCCACGACCGGTGGCCATTGCGAAGAGGGCTAGAAAGGCGAGAGCGGCAACGATCCACGGAAGCGCATTCGTTCTCGATTCACGCGTAGCAGATGTGCTGGCGCCGACCGGGGTGCCGCAACGGTGGCAGAACTTCGCCCCAGGGCTTAGATCGGCTGCGCAGGAGGCGCACGCAGCTCCCGCCAGCGGGGCGCCACAACTCGCGCAGTACCTGCCAGTGGCTGCCCTGCCGCAGGACGGACAGGTTGTTGTTTGGTCGGGACTGGATGAGGGCGACGTCATGCGGCTGAAATTAGTCGGACGCAGACCGGGATGCAGCGCGGTAAGTCTGGGACTGCAACTGCAACTTACGACTACCGGCCAAGGGCGGTCAGCGGGCCGGCCGACAGCCCCCCGCCGGTAGTCGTAAGTTGCAGTTCAAACCGGGAAGAGCATCTCCCGATATTTGGGGAGCGGCCAGTAATCGTCCCCGACTGAAAGCTCCAGCGCGTCGCAGACCTTTCGCACTTCAGCCATGGTGTCGGCTCCCTCTGAGGTGAGCATCTCCGCCTGGCCGGTCGGATCGTCGTGTTTCGCCTCGACACGAGCGATGACGTCGCTCAGATCTTCGCGAAACTCCTGGAGCTCCTGCACCAGCTCGCCCACCTGATTCGCGGTTGTTACCTGCGGAATCACGGCGATACCCGCCGCCTTCGACTGGGATGCCGCTTCGGAAAGCACGGCGAGGTAGCTGTAGGCCGCTGGAATTACCATTGTGTCCACGATCTCGCGCATGGTGTGCAGCTCGATCAGCATGTCCTTCACGTAGCGCTCTACGCGAACGTGGTAACGCGACTCCAACTCCTCCTTGGTGAGGACTCCGAGCTTCGTGAGCAGAGCTCGCGACTGCTTGGATACCAGCTCCTTCAACGCCTCCGGGGTGCGGCGAAGATTCGGCAGGCCACGCTTCTTCGCCTCCTTGACCCACTCCTCGGAGTAGTTGTTCCCCTCGAAGCGAACTGCCGCCGTTTCCTTGAATACCTCTCCAACGACCTTGAGCACCGCATCATCGACCGACTTGTTCTTCTTCAGAGTTGCCCGCAACGATTCAGTGATCTCGCCGATCGCATCCGCGACGGCCGTGTTGAGGAGTGCGACGGGAAACGCGATCGACGCCGATGATCCCACTGCGCGGAACTCGAACTTCTGTCCGGTGAACGCGAAGGGAGAAGTGCGATTGCGATCCGTGTTGTCGCGCTGAACTTCCGGCAGCTTTGCGACTCCGAGCTTGATCATCTGCTGCTCAGCGGTCTCCGAGCCCTTTCCGGCCGCGATCTCTTCGATCACGCGGGTGAGCATGTCGCCCATGAAGACAGAGATGATGGCGGGGGGCGCTTCGTTCGCCCCGAGTCGGTGCTCGTTGCCCGAAGTGGCGATTCCGGCGCGGAGCAAGCCCGAGTGCTTGTGGACTCCCTTCAGCACGGCGGCGAGGAAGACGAGGAAGCGAATGTTCTGGTGGGGCGTCTTTCCAGGCTTGAGGAGATTCAATCCGTCCAGCTCCGGCGAATCGGCGATCACTGACATCGACCAGTTGCAATGCTTTCCCGAGCCGTTGATGCCCGCGAATGGCTTCTCGTGCAAAAGGGCCTGAAGGCCGTGCCGAAGCGCAACGCGTCGAAGCGTCGCCATCACCAGCATGTTGTGATCGACGGCGAGATCGGTTTCCTCGAAGTAGGGCGCCATCTCGAACTGGCAAGGCGCGACTTCGTTGTGACGAGTGGTAATCGGCACACCAAGTTTGTACAGCTCGAACTCGGCTTCGGAAATACATCCCTGGATCCGCTCCGGAATGCCGCCGAAGTAGTGGTCCTCGAGCTGCTGACCGCGCGGCGGCGGAGCGCCAATGAGAGTGCGGCCGCCCATCACCAGATCCGGTCGCATTCCAAAGTGCGCGCGATCGATGAGAAAGTATTCCTGCTCGGGTCCAAGCGTCGTGAAGACGCGCTGTACTCCCCTGTCGCCGAGCAGCTCGAGCAGCTCGATCGACTTATGCGACAGCACATCCGAGCTTCTGAGCAACGGAGTCATTTCATCGAGCGCTTCGCCGTTGTAGCCGATGAAGACCGACGGAATGCAGAGAGTTCGGGCGCCGGTCGACTCGACGATGAAGACGGGGCTCGCCGGATTCCACGCCGTGTAACCGCGTGCTTCCCACGTCGCGCGCAGTCCGCCGGAGGGAAAGCTCGAAGCGTCGGGCTCGCTCTGAATGAGCTGGTCGCCGGTAAAGGATTCCATCGGCTGCCGGTCGTCATCGAACGCGAAGAACGCGTCGTGCTTTTCCGCTGTGAGTCCGGTCTGGGGCTGGAACCAGTGCGTGAAGTGTGTCACGCCGCGAGAGATCGCCCACTCCTTGATGACCTGTGCCACGACTGGCGCGATAGCGCGATCCAGCTTTTTGCCGTGACGGATGGACGCAGCGAGGCTGGCGAAGACTTCTTTCGGAAGCTTGTCGCGCAGTTGCCTCACGCCAAGGATGTTGACTCCGAAGTACTGGGAAGTCGGCCCGGGTATTCCGTCCTTGCTGAAACCGCGGGCGATTCGGGGCTCGCGGGAGGAGATCTCGTTCAGAAGAGCTTTACGCGGAGTAATTGCGGCGGCTGTCATGGGTGTCTGCGCGGATGAGAATGTAGTAGCAAAAAGTGCGTTGCCTGCACATTTGATCGACCAAATTGGCTATTTGAGCTAGAGAATGCAAGGAACGGGCTCATTTCTGTGCACGGTTTGCAAAAATATGGCAATGGGGCTACGTTGAGCCCATGCCCCGACCTCGCTCCCAGATTCCCGATACCTCAGGCGCTACGGCCAACGACATCCTGGAGCTCGCCGCCGCCAACAACGTCCGCTTCCTCAGACTGCAATTCACGGACATCCTCGGCATCAACAAGAACGTTGAGCTACCCGCGTCGCAATTCGAGAAAGCACTGGCGGGGGATATCATGTTCGATGGCTCCTCGATCGAGGGGTTCGTCCGGATCGAGGAATCGGACATGTTGCTGGCTCCGGATCTTAGCACTTTTCAGATATTCCCATGGGGGGATGAGAAGAGCCGCGTCGCGAGGCTGATCTGCGACATCAACACTCCGGACGGCAAACCCTTCGCCGGAGATCCGCGCGGGGTGCTCAGGAAAGTGATCGCGCGCGCGGCCAAACTCGTCTACACGATGAACGCGGGGATGGAAGCCGAGTTTTTCATGTTCAAGCCCCGGCCGGACGAGGAGCCTTCGACGGTCACGCACGACGTGGGATCGTATTTCGATCTCGCGCCGGCCGATCTCGGCGAGGATGCACGCCGTGCGATCGTCGATGTCCTCGAGCAGATGGGGTTCGAGGTAGAAGCGGCGCACCACGAAGTCGCGCACGGCCAGCACGAGATCGATTTCAGATATGCCGAAGCGCTGAAGACGGCTGACAACATCGCGACGTTTCGGTTCGTGGTGAAGTACGTTGCCCGGACGTTCGGCCTCACCGCGTCGTTCATGCCCAAGCCGATTTTCGGACAGAATGGAAGCGGAATGCACACCCATCAATCGCTTTTCCGCGGGAAGGACAACGCTTTCTGGGACGAGAAGTCGGAGTGGGAGCTCTCGAGCACCGCACTCCACTACATCGGAGGGCTGCTTCGACATGCGCGCGGCTTTACGGCGATTACGAACCCTCTCGTCAACTCCTACAAGAGACTGGTCCCGGGTTTTGAAGCGCCGATCAATGTCGCCTGGTCGATGCGCAACCGATCACCGATGATCCGGATTCCCGATCGTCGTGGCTCAGGGACCAGAATCGAGCTGCGAATTCCGGATCCCTCCGCGAATCCCTATCTCGCGCTCGCGGTGCAGTTGGCGGCTGGACTCGATGGCATCACGACGAAGGCCGATGCCCGCGAGCCGGTGAACTCCAACATCTGGGAGATGTCACACCGGGAGAAGCGTCGGCTACGGATCGACGACCTGCCGCACAATCTTGGCGAAGCGTGCAACGAGCTGGAGAAGGACGATGTGATCACAGAAGCCCTGGGTGAGCACATTGCGACGCAGTTTCTCGCCGCGAAGCGCCTCGAGTGGCAGGAGTACATCACGCAGGTATCGTCATGGGAGCTCGATAACTACCTCGCCAAGTACTGAGGCGAGGGTGCGAAGCAAAGCGGTGAGATCCATTCCCATGGGTCTCACGGTGCTGAGACTGCTATTAGCACCGGTGCTCGTTTGGCTCGTCTACGCGAATGCGGCCGGAATCGTATTCGCGGTCGTGATACTCGTCGCCTTCGTATCGGATTACTTCGATGGGGTGATTGCCCGTCGGGTCGGAGTCGCGAGCGCCGAGCTCCGGCATTTCGACAGCAGGACAGACCTGGTGTTCTATGCGACGGCGTCGTGGGCAGTGTGGCGGCTACATCCGGAAGTCGTACGGGCGATCGCGACTCCGGCTCTCATTGTCATCGGTCTGGACGTGATCCGTCACGTTTTTGATTTCGTGAAATTCGGCAGGGATGTGGCATACCACGCTTGGAGCTCCAAGGTCTGGGGACTCTCCCTTGCGCTGGCGTTGGTGCTGCTGATGGGGTTTGGCATCGTTCAGCCTTTCGTCGCCATCACCGTCATCCTCGGCCTCATCGCCCAGGTCGAAGGGCTTTTGATCTCGGTCGTGCTTCCCGTGTGGACACACGATGTTCCGACGATAGTCCATGCGCTCCGAATCAGGGAAACCCATACGGCAAACGCACTTCACGGGGAGCAACGGCCGAGTTAGGGCTACATACCCAATGGTCAGCCGTATCAGCGGCTGGACCGCTTCCTTCCAGCCGAGCGCTTTCGGCCGCCAGGTTTGCGAGGGACTTTTGCGCCTTTCTTTCGCGCTTCGGACAGACCTATTGCAATCGCCTGCTTCCGGCTCTTTACCGTCCTTCCACTCCCCCCGGATTTGAGCGTTCCCTTCTTTCTCCGGCGCATCGCGCTCTCGACGCGCTTCGAGGCCGCCTTACCGTATTTCCGGCTGCCTGAGGATTTTCGTGTAGCCATTCCCGTCCTCCGATTTGAGTCGTCGTATGTGGCTCCGGACCGACTGGCGCGTGTTGTGCCAGAGAATCAACGCGTCGATCGAGTTGTAGCTGTCTATCTCAAATCGAACTGATATGAGCAGTCGGACCGGAATGGAAGCGGAAGCCATCACTCGTCTAACAGAAGGCCTGCAACCGCCGGCGATTCGGGCAATACTTGTGCAATGCCTGACGGGAGAGGTCGCCCCGTCGGTCACAATTTCGCGGTTGCTCGCGATGGAAGGCGCCTCCACCGTGCGCGCGGCGATCGACGACGTCACACATCGCGCGGCGACCCTCTCACGTGCAAGCGACACAATGGTACGCGACAGAGTCGATGAGCTGACGCAGATCTTCATCGAGAAAGTGTCGGAGCTTGCCGACGTGAGCGACGAGACAAAAAACCGGACCGGACCTGGATTGGAGCGGAAATCTCGCCCTTCAGCATCCGGGGACCGCGACGAACCTCGAGTGGAATAGTCTCCGGCGTCGCGACGCCGACTCCGGCCGACACGACGCCGATAACTGCGTCGGAACTGACCACGTGCGGCGGGTGTTACCCAACAAGCGGCGGATGTAACCGGGCGCGCAAGCGGCGATTGTTGCCCACAGGTAGCTTATCCCGATAGGTGGGATGGAACGGGGTTGGGCGTACCTTTTGGCTTAGAATCCGTTACGGCAGACATGCGGTTTGCTCCAGGATTGATTGCGCTCCTCGCTGCCACGGTCGTCGCTCAGATGATTGGGTGCGGGGATGCATCCGGCCCGAAAGCTGGACCTCCAGCCAGCATCGTTCTCGTGTCGGGAGACGCGCAAGGATCAGCGGAAGTCGGGAGCAAGCTCGGACAGCCGCTTGCGATCAGGGTCTCGGATACCCAGGGTCGGAATCTGACCGGCGTTACAGTCGCCTGGAACACCTCATCGGGCGCACTCAGCGCGTCATCCTCGCTGACCGATGCAAGCGGTGTGGCAACGGTGGAATGGACTCTCGGCCCGCTCGCCGGAACTCAGTCAGCGACGGCGACTGTTACGGGACTCAATCCCGTCACATTCACCGCGGTCGCGATCGCCGGGCCTCTCGCACAGATAATTCTTTCCCGGGACACGGTCAGACTGCTCGGGATTGGTGATGTATTCCGGCTAAGCGCACGGGCGGCTGACAGGTTCGGAAACGGCGTCCTGATGGCAACCTCGGTCGAGTCAGCTGACACGTCGATCGTGACAGCCGATAACTTCGGCGCCGGGGCCATACTAACTGCTCGCGCCTCGGACAAGACAACCACCATTCGCGCGACGGCCGGCTCGATCGTCAAGATGGGCACGATTATCGTTCTCGCGCCACCTTGTCCGACGGGCTCGAGCGCATTCAATCTCGCGGTTGGTGAAATTGCACTCGTTTCCGGTCCAGCGGCCTCGGAGTTCTGCGTGCAGGGGACATCTACCGGCGCGGAGTTCATCGCGGTTCCGTTCTACTCGGACTTCAGCGGATCGCTGCTGCGGCTTTCGATTTTTACGGGTAATACCACCATCGCAACAGCATCGAACCGAATCACCGATCCGCGGCTCGAGTTCGTGCAGACGCGTGGCTCCAACCAGCTGAGGAAGGATGATGCATTTGAGGCGGAGCTAAGGGAGCGGTCACGGATCGAGCTGACACCGCTGATTCCACGTGCCCGGAGTGCCAGGCAGGAGAACGCTGGTCGCTTCAGCCTATCGGTGGCCGTTCCTCAGGTCGGCGACCTGATGAATCTCAACGCGAACTCGTCGTCGGCCTGTGCCAACGCCACCATCAGGACGGGGCGCGTCGTCGCAATCTCGAACCGCGCGATAGTAGTGAGCGACACGGCCAACCCGCCCAATGGCTTCACGACACCGGACTTCGAGTATTTCGGGACCACGTTCGATACGCTCGTGTATCCGGTCGACACGCTCAACTTCGGTGATCCATCCGACATCGACAAAAACCAGCGCGTGATCCTGTTCTTCACGCGTGCCGTCAATGAGCTCACGCCTCCGAGCCAGAACTTCTACGTCGGCGGATTCTTCTTCGGCAGGGACCTTTTTCCAACCACGGCGGCTGGAACCGTTGAAGGCTGCGCGACGAGCAACTTCGCGGAAATGTTCTACCTTCTCGTCCCCGACCCCGC
>DATHGO010000046.1:0-8848 GCA_035317585.1 Gemmatimonadaceae bacterium
ATCCTCCGCGCAAATGGAGAGGAGGTTTTCCACGACGTCGAGATCGGCAAGGGACCGCTCATGGAGAGCTTCTGGCCGGATGACGCAAAGGCGTTCGCCGCGAGAGCACGCGCAGCCAGGGCGCACCTCGATCGCTAGAACTGCAACCGAACGGGTGCAAGATTGGAAACTGCAACCGAACGGGTGCGAGGCTGGCAACTGCAAACTGAACGGAGACTGCAAACGGAACGGGTGCCAGACGCCAGTGGCAGAGGTGCAAGTCGTTAGTTCACTACGCCCCGACCTCACCGGCACGGGTCAAAGCACAGTCACTGCCTGTACCAGGAACGCCATTGAGGTAAGTCCGGGCGTCGTGAACTGAATTACTAGCAACTATGCTACTGACGTCTGGCACCCGTTCAGTTGCAGTTCTCTCCCAACGATTGCGCTAGTTTTTCCGCCATGGATGTCCAGCTTCTCGCGATCCCCTACGATTCCGGGAACTACCGGGCGCGCATGGGTGCGGGTCCGGAGGCTCTTCTTGAAGCTGGACTGGAGCGCGCACTCCGCAAGAACGGCCACGGCGTGCACACTAAAGTCGCGGAGCTGGCTGGTGATTGGTGGCACGCGGAGATCCAGACGAGCTTCGAGCTGATGCGGATGCTCTCGGGCGCGGTGAGCGAAGCGCTCGAAGCGGGCCGGCTTCCCATCGTTCTCGCCGGTAACTGCAACACGGCGGTCGGAATGCTCGCCGGACTTGGCACTGCCTCCACCGGAGTCGCATGGTTCGATGCCCACGCCGATTTCAATACCCCTGAGACGACGGCAAGCGGATTTCTGGACGGGACAGCGGTTGCCATAATTACCGGTCGCTGCTGGACGCAGCTCGCTGCAACGGTGCCACACTTCGAGCCGGTTCCCGATGACCGAGTGTGCCTGATCGGGACACGTGACATCGATTCTCTGGAAGGCGGCCTGCTCGACGAATCAGACGTCGAGATCATCGAGCCGAGAAAGGTGCGCTCGGATCTGGGCCATGCTCTCGCCTCGATCAGACAGCGCGTCCAGCAGATGTACGTCCACCTCGATCTGGATGTTCTCGATGCCCGCGTGGCCGCGGCAAACTCGTTCGCGGTAACGGGTGGATTGACGATCGAGGATGTCGAGTACGCCCTGTCGGAAATCAGCCGGCAATTCCGGATTGCCGGTATCACCCTGTCTGCCTACGACCCAGCCGTCGATACAGATGGCGCTGCGGCAGAGGCTGCCATCCGCTTGATTTGCGCTGCTGCGGGGTTCGCTGGGCGAACGTAGATTCTCCCGGGATCACGCGCCACTCATATCCGACGGAGGGTTTTGTAATGCATTTCCTCGCGGTCAACTACCTCGCAGTTCTCGTCGCCGCCATCGTCATCTTCATACTCGGCGGACTCTGGTATTCCCCGGTCCTGTTCGTGAAAAAATGGGTCGCGCTTCAGGGGAAGACCGAGGAGCAAATGAGGGCCGAGGCGGCGAGCGCAAACATGCCCCTCCTTTACACCAGTGCCTTCGTGACGGCGCTGATCACGTCCTGGGTCATGGCGCACCTGCTCGAGCACTTCGCACACGCGGTGGATCCTTCCGTCATGCAGCTCAACGCAGCGCACGGAGCGATGTTCGGCTTTGTCTGCTGGCTTGGCTTCGCGGCGCCGACGAGCTACGCCACCGCTATTTTCTCCGGCCAGCCGAAGCAGCTCTGGCTGATTAATTCGAGCTACAACCTTGTCTCGTTCATGCTTGCGGGACTCATTCTCGCAGTGTGGAGATAGCACGATCTTCGTTCAGCCAATCAGGAGGGGAGATATGATGTACGAGTCGCGCCGGTACTGGCGGGCAACAGTCACCGCTGCCGCAATGATGCTCGGAGTTGTATCGATCGCCCAAGCCCAGGCCACAAAAGCACCGAAGGCAAAACCCAAGGCGACAGCAACGGGTCATTTCAAATTGACGGCGCCCGATCTCGCGTCGAAGGGGCGCATCACACTACCCCACGTCTTCAACGGCATGGGCTGCAACGGGCAGAACCTCTCACCGGCGCTACAGTGGTCGAACCCACCGGCCGGGACAAAATCTTTTGCCGTTACCATGTATGATCCCGATGCACCGACCGGAAGCGGCTGGTGGCACTGGGTGATGTACAATATCCCGGCATCGACGACCGCCCTCACCGACGGCGCGGGCAACGGAAAAAACGCGCCGAGTGGAAGCACGCAGGGCATGACCGACTTCGGAAACAAGGGGTACGGCGGGCCGTGTCCGCCAGTCGGCGACAAGCCCCACCACTATCACATCACAGTCTTCGCGCTGAAAGTGGACAAGCTCGACGTTCCAGGGAACGCGACGTCTGCGATGGTCGGATACAATCTGAACGCCAACAAGCTGGGGACCGCGCGCCTCACAGGCCTGTACGGACGGTAGTTGAGTCTGGAGCCGGCTTGAGGAAATCCTTCGCGTTGACGTAGAAGTTTTCGTCGACGCGAAAATCCTCAGGCCGGCTCAGCTTCACGGCCATCGTCTTCCATTTCTCCGTTGGCCTGATCCACGAGTAGCTGCCCGTCGATGTCGTGACCCTCACCGGCATCGCAAATCCAGGCACGACATTGGTCCAGCGGTAGGAGAGCTTCTGTCCCTCGAGCTTGTACTCGAGCGTCGGAATCTTCGTCGTGCGCAGATACTCGTCGAACACCTTGCTCAGGTCCATCCCCGACTGGCGACTGATGTAATTCTCGATCTGTTTGGTGGCCACTGTCTGATGCCAGAAGGTCTTGCCCAGTCCGCGCAGAATACCGCGCCAACGAGCATCGTCGTCGACGAGCTGGCGGATCGTGAGCAGCATATTGGCGCCCTTGTCGTACATGTCGCCCGAGCCTTCGTGGTTCACGCCGTACACGCCGATTATCGGCACGTCGTTTCTGATCAGTTTCCGCTGTCCAACTGTGTACTCTGCTCCTGCCTTCTTCCCCTGCTGGCATTCCGTGTACAGGCCCTCGGCGTAGGTCGCGAAACTCTCGTGGATCCACATATCGGCGGCATCCTTCATCGAGATGCTGTTGCCGAACCACTCGTGCGCGCTCTCGTGGATGATGATGAAATCCCAGAGCAAACCATGTCCCGTCTGCGAGCGATCGCGTCCGAGGTAGCCGTTCTTGTAATGATTGCCGTACGCGACCGCGCTCTGGTGCTCCATGCCGAGGTGCGGGGTCTCGACAAGCTTGTAACCATCTTCGTACCACGGATACGGACCGAACCAGTTCTCGAAGCACTGGAGCATCGGCTTCACCTGCTGGAACTGTTTCTGCGCGGTGTCGAGATGGTAATCGAGGGGATAGAAATCGAGCGTGAGCCTTCCCTTCTCTCCCTGATAGACGTCGTTGAAGTGCGCGTAGTGCCCGGCGTTGACGGCGATATCGTAGTTGTTGATTGGATTCCTGACGAACCACTCGTAAGTCGTGGTGCCGTCGGTGTGCGGTGTGGTGCCGCGTAACCGGCCATTCGAGACGTCGAACAGCGAGTCTGGCACCGTGATCGCGACACGCTGACTGTCGGGCTCGTCCGAGTAGATGTCCTTGTTCGGCCACCACACGCTCGCGCCGAGCCCTTCATTGGCGGTCACGACCCAATCGCGTGCAAGGCTGTCGCGGGCCCAGACGAATCCGCCGTCCCAGGGCGGGCGGGTCGCGACGGTCGGTTTGCCGTGGTAGTAGACGGAGATCGTCTTCCTCGCTCCGATTTTCTGCGCCGATATGAGGGTGACGAAAAAGGCATTCCCGTCGCGCCGGGCGCTCAGCTCCAGCCCGTCCTGCACGATGCTGTCGACGACGAGCGGCATTTGGAGATCGATCTGCATCTCGCGAGCGGGGGCCGGCTTGAGCACACGATAGGTGATCGCGTTGTAGCCGGTGATGCTGCTGTCAGCGGGATTCACTTTTACATGGAGATCGTAGAAGGCGGCGTCCCACCATGCTCGCTGCGGTGTGTTGGATCCTCTCAGGGTATCGGCATGGGTGAACACCGGTGCGGCTACTTGCGCCGTTGTAGTCATGGGCAACACGGCGAGACAACTGCAAAATATGACTACCGGCGCAGTTCTTTCCATCACGGTGCTCTGCCTCGCGTACCAAGCTGGTACTCCTTGGGCGGCTCGGCGCCGAGCAGATTCTTCACGAAATAATCCCAGCGGCGCCGGACCATGTACGGCTCGTTGCCGAATCCATGAGCGCGGTTGGGAAGCAAAATGAGGTCGAAGTCCTTGTTCGCCTTGATCAGCTCGTTGACGACGAGAAGCGTGTTGTACGGCGGAACGTTGTCGTCCATCGTGCCGTGCGCGAGGAGCAGCTTTCCTTTCAGATTCTTCGCCAGGACCTGATTGGCCTCGGGTGCGTAGTTGTCACTTCCATCCGGGGTGCGCGCGAGCAAACCCTGGTATCTCTCTCCCCAGTCGTCCTCGTATTCGCGCTGGTCATGGTTGCCCGCTTCTGATATTCCAACCTTGAAGAAATCCGGGTAGCGGAACATCGCGTCGGCGGCGGCGAATCCTCCACCCGAGTGCCCGTAGATTCCGGCGCGGTTGATATCGATCCATGGATAGCGGCCCGCAAGCTCCTTCATCCCCGCAACCTGATCGGGGAGTGTGTTGTCACCCATGTGGCCATAGTAGGCGTCGTGGAACGACTTCGATCTCCACGGCGTTCCCATTCCGTCGATCTCGACGACGATGAATCCCAGCTCCGCCAGCGACTGCGCGTCGCCACGAGCGGGTGAGAAGCTGCGGCCGCCAACGCTCCCGGTCTGCGGACCGGGATAGATGTGATTCACGATCGGGTACTTCTTCGTTCGATCCAGATTCGTGGGCACGTACATCAGGCCGTAGAGATCGGTTTTGCCGTCGCGCGCCTTGACCGTGATGGGCATCGGCGGCTTCCAACCGGCCGCGCGCAATCCCGTTATGTCGGCCGTCTCGAGCGTCACGATGTTCTTCCCGTTCAGGTCTCGCAGTACCGTGACCGGCGGTGCGTCGGGCTTCGAGTACGTGTCGATGAAATACTGGCCAGATGGCGCGAGCGCGATTTCGTGGTCGGCGTCTTCGGGAGTGAGAAGGGTGAGGCCCTTTCCATCCATCCCGATTCTATAGAAGTCACGGAAGTATGGGTCGCGTCCACGCTCCTTCGCGTTGCCTACGAACCAGAGGGTTCTGTTCTTCTCGTCGACGCGACGCAGCTGCGCGACATTCCCTTCTCCGCTCGTGATCTTGCTCTTGAGCTGTCCCGTCGCGAGATCGTAGAGATAGAGCTGACCCCAGTCGTCGCGCTCGGAGAACCAGACCACTTCGTTAGACGCGGGGAGAACGCGCCAGTTGACGGTACCGTTCCCCGATTCGTACTGCGTCGCTACATCTTCGCGAAAGACCTCGCGCACGGCGCCGGTCGCGGCGTCGGCGACCCGGAATACCTCGTGCTTGTGATCGCGCGATGTCGAGACGAACGCAACGTGCGACCCATCCGGATACCAGTCCACGTCCGCCCACTCGGTCCCCCGGCAGATCACGTGATCGCAAAGCGTGGAGCGGTGCGCGTCCGCGGGCATTTGAAAGCGGATCACGCGCGGTGTGTCGACATTGATCACCACCCGATGGATCATCGAGATGGCGCTGTCGCCGGGGAGCGGATACTTCCATTGCTGCAGCTCCGGGTGCCCCACTTTCGTGGTGACCAGATACATCTCGCCAACCGGGCGATCGTCCTGCTGGAACGTCGCGATCTTCCGGGAATCGGGCGACCAGACAAGGACAGGCCGATCACTTTTTATCCAACCGGCATTATCGGTCGCATACCCAAAGTCCTTCTGACCGTCGGTGGTGAGCTGTGTTTCGCGTCCGGTGGCGATGTCGCGCACCCACAGGTTGTAATCGCGGATGTATGCCGCGCGCTTCCCATCCGGCGATCTGGATTCCGGGCGCGTGCCCGCCGGCCGCTGCATTGGCTGGAGCCGGGAGACTTCGCGCGGATCGAGGGCTCCCCCGCAGCGATCGGTCTCCGGACTGCATGGAACACGAGTGCCCTTGGACGGATCGACGAGAACGAACTGATTCTGACCCCGCACCATGATGCGGTATCCGAATCGGTCGCCCGTCAGCCATGTTGGTTGCACACCCATTCCGGTAACGAGGGGCATCGTGTTCTCTCGCAGAAACTTCTCCGCGCGCGCGTAGTCCGCGGCGGTGACGACAGGCGCTTGCTGGGCGTTAGCCGGTAACGAGAACACCGAGACACCGATTAATCCGGCGGAGATTCCGATTACTGCACGAGTGCGCATGGCTGCACGGTTGACCATCTGCTAATTCCTCCCGGTAGGCTTGGTCGGCACCGCGGCGCGGGGCCAGACGTTGTCGCTCGCATCGTGATCCGGAAATCGCCCATTCGGATCGAGCGTGATCTTCGTGATTGTGCGCCCGCCGAACGCCAGGCCGGCGACAAAGGTGCGGCTCCCAGCGAACCAGACATCGGCAGGATAAGTGACGAGGGCGGTATTCGGGTCCAACCACTCGATGAACTCGAAAGTGGCTGTGGCGATATCCGACCTTGAGGTGCCAGCGGGCTTGATCTTCGAACCTGTCGGAGAAAGCTCGACTTTCAAGACCACTGGCGATGGCATCTGTCCGTTTTGACGTACCGTCACGAACGTTCGTCCGCCTGACGTCCTCACATTCTGAATCGAGCCATCGACCGACTCGGTGGTGAAAAGCCAATAGTTCCAGAACCAGCCGAGGTCCTGGTGGAGCGCGTTGCTCATGAAGTTCGCGTAGTCCCACGGAGATGGATGCTTGAAGCGCCAGGCCTTCGCATAGTCGCTCATTGCCCGCCACACTGCGCTGTCGCCGACGACGCCTCCCAGCGATGAAAGCATCAGGGGTGCTTTCCCATACGCTACAAATCCGTAGAACGGGCCCGCATAGTTTTCGTCCCACATGAGCGTGGGCTCGAGCTCGTTGCCGCTGATTCGTCCGTAGGAGAGACCGAGGCTGTCGAGTGTGTACGGCTTGTGGTCGCGGTCGGCGTCGGAGAGGATGTTCATGTACTGATTGAATCCCTCATCCATCCATCCGTACCACGTCTCGTTCACACCGACCATCATCGGCCACCATTCGTGTCCGGTTTCGTGGTCGGCGGCGAACACCGCGGACATGATGAACATCGGATATTCCATGCCCAGTTCCGGTCCATCGACCATCGTGAGCTGCGGAAAGGCGTACGGCATCCACAGCTTCGAGTAGTACTCGAGCGCGTGGCGGACCACGCGCGGACCATCGGCGTATGCCTGCGCGTGGCCTGGCAGATACATGACGTTGAACGGTACCGGGCCTCTTCCCGGAATCGTCGCGCGCGACGCATCCCATACGAACTGGTTGGCGGTCGCCCACGCGAAATCACCGACGGTGTCCGCGACGAAGCGCCAGACGAGCCGTCCATTCGTCCCCACAGCGGTCGATTTGCCCGGGCCACGCTCCGCGGCCGAGACGATGTTGCGAGTGGAATCAGATTCGAGCACGTGCGACAATCGCTCGCGCGCTGTCGGCGTGAGAACCTCGGCGGGATTCTGAAGCACACCCGTCGCACCAACTATCCAGCCGGCGGGAACATCGATGCTCACGTCGAAGTGCCCGAAATTATTGTAGAACTCGCCGTTCCCGAGATACGGATCCGTATCCCAGCCTCCTTCGCGCAGGTCGTCGAACACCGCCAGTCGCGGATACCATTGCGCGACCTGATATAGCGTGTCGGCCCAGCGGCCCATTCGGAATCCTCGCGGGCCGTCGGTGCGCGGGACCTGGAAGCTCCAATCCGCCTCGATTGTCCCGCTCGAGTGGGCGGCGATCGGGGTCGGTAACGGAATGCGCGCCGACGTTTGTCTCAAGGTGCGTGAGAGTGGTGGCGTTCGACGCGTCGTGCCGGGAATCGGATTCCCCAGGGTGTCGTTCACCGGCAAGGTTTGACCGTTGACGACGAGCCGCGTAATCCGCATTCCGTCGGTGAGGGCATCCATCTCGCTGACGTGAGGTGCCTCGGGTCTGAAGATGTTCTGGTCCAGTCGCAGCACCACTGATCGCATCGCCGAGTCGCTGTTGTTGCGGAAGGTGACGCTCTCGTGGCCGGAGACGACCGACGTCGACGAATCGAGGCGGGCGCTGATTTTGTAGTCCGTCCACAGCTGCCAGTAGTTGCGTCCCGGACGGCCGGTCGAGTCCCTCGTCCCCGCGGCGAACGCTCTCTTGATCGTGTTGGTCATCGGAATGTCTCGACGAACCGGTCGCTCCGGGAATCTGGAAGGTGTAGTTGGCCGAGACCTCGCCGTCGCTGGAGGAGCCGTGGATGTGGCCTGCGCCGCCGAATGCGACGGCGTGAGGACGAGAAATGCGGGGACGGCGAGCGCGGTCAACAATCGTGCGGACATTCTGGCTCCAGAGAGAGATGGCCGCTTACGGAGCAGCCAGCGGCCCGGCGAAACAATTTAGCCCAGAGAAAAGTAGTTCATGAACGCAACAGAGCGTATCATTGGTCTATTGGACGCTCAGGAGAGAGATATGGACTTCAACCTCGATGAGGCGATTCCGGTTCTGGAGCGGACGCCGGCGCTGTTGACGACGCTGCTCGACGATCTGCCGGAGGATTGGACGCGGGTGGACGAAGGAGCCGACACCTGGAGTCCGCGCGAGGTCGTCGCGCATCTCATCCATGGCGAGAGAACCGACTGGATTCCGCGCGCCCGGATAATTCTGAAGCAGGAAAGCTACCGCCGGTTCGATCCATTCGACCGTTTCGCGGAGCTGAAAACG
>DATHGO010000047.1:0-4941 GCA_035317585.1 Gemmatimonadaceae bacterium
CCGCCCTCGTCGGAGTCGTCCACACTCAGGCTGACCCTCGACGAGTTCGCGCTGAAGCGCAGCATGCCGCTCTCGATGGTCGCCGAGATTTTGACGTCGGAGCGATCCCATCCGGTGACGCGGATTTTCCCCGAGATCAGCGAAAGATCCACGGCGCCGCCGCGATCCAGTCTCACCGTAGTGTCTATCTGGGTGAGGCCGCGTATTCGCACCCCTTCGTCCTGCGCCTTAGCGGAGAGCGGAAGGGCGGTCACCACGATTGCCGTGACGATGAGCCGTGAGAGCTTCATTTCGTTTCTCATGTTATGTGCTTGCCGGCAGCATTGCCGCCGTGCGTAGGAGCTCGACCTTCTTGTCGAGCGCATGTGTCAGCTGCTGATCGAGCATGCGGCTGGCCGGATCACTGGCGAGCGCCGCCCTGCTCTGCTCGATGGCAGCATCAATGATTTTCAGATTCCTCTCGATGATCGCGACTGTTGACGAGTCGAGCTGAGTCCTCCGCTGGCTCACGATTCTCTGGAGCATATCGATCTCTCTTCCATACACGAGGTCTGAATGCGCACGATCAGCACTCGTCTGGGTCGCGTACCTGGCGGGCGTTCCGGATCGACCAGGAGTAACATCGCTCGGAACGAGACGCGAGGCTGCACCGTCCGGCCGAGAGACCACGGCACCGACGTTCGGCGATGCTGCGGTCGTATCGGAATCCGAACTGGTGTTCGGTCGCGCCTGGTTGGTAGTCGGCGTTATCTGTGCTACAGCGCCGCCCTGCGCCGGGCCGATCGAACGGGCGGTCAGCATGTAGGTGATGCCAGCGGTGCTCACGATCAGTGCAGCGGCCGCGACTCCCATCCACGCCGGCGCGAAGCGTCTCTGGCGCTCCGGCCGAGCGGCGAGTGGAATGACTGGTGCGGCAATCCGCGCCTCGATTCCCTGCCACAGGTCGCGCGACGGAACGAGGTCCGGCATCGCCGCCGCTTCCTTGCTGATGTTCTCGATATCTCTCAGCAGACTGGCGCAACGCACGCACTCTCCCAAATGCTGTTCGACCGAAGTGCGACGCGCATCGTCCAGCGTTCCCTCGAGATAATCGGGGAGCGCGGCATCGAATGCTTCGCAGGTCATGTTGGAGCTCGTCATCGTTCCAGTGCCTCTCTCAAAAGAAGTCTCGCGCGATGCAGCTGCGCCTTACTCCCGCCCGAGGTGATTCCCATCATCTCCGCAATCTCCTCGTGCTTGTAACCCTCGACATCGTGGAGCACGAAAATGTTTCGAGCCCCTGCTGGCAGCTTCGCTATCGCATTCGCCAGGTCCATCCGCTCTATGTGCATCGGAGCGCGCGCAACTTGATCCCACGGCTCCTCGTCCTCTTCACCCTGATCCGTCCTCGAGGCCAGCTTGCCCTCGCTCTTTCTCGCGTTCAGCACCACGTTCACCGCGAGGCGATGCAGCCAGGTCGAGAATGCGCTCTCTCCCCTGAACTGCGGGAGCTTCTCCCATGTCCTCACGAACACATCCTGGGTCAGCTCCTCGCCCTTCGTCCTGCTTCCGGACATTCTCGCGCAGAGTGAGAACACCCTGGTCGAATGCGTCCGGTACAGCCGTTCGAAGGCCTGGCGGTCCCCGCCCGCGGCTAGCGCCACGTCCGTGGAGTCACTCACTGCTTTGCGTGCCAGGTTTGATGCGGCCGCCATTCGATCGTTGTCCCTGTCTTGTTGCGTGATTGGATAGCTCGAAGGGCTCAAAGGTTTGAATGCGGGACAATCGGCTTTTCCTGTGGCTGCAGATATGACAGCCCGGCCCAATCCATTGGTTTGAACCGGTTTCGGGGACGTTTCGGCGGCCCCTTTAGGGCCCCCGACCGAGGGGTCACCCGCCATCGCTTCGTAAGTCCAGCGCGAGCCTGACCTCGCTCGCGCCCCGCTCCAGGGCCGCTGGGGTCTGCGCCACGAGCGTGACGTGACCAACCTTCCGCTTCTCCGTGGGCGCCTTCCCATAGAGGTGAAGGTGCGCCCCCTCCACCGCCACTACGCGGTCTAGGGGCGGAATGTGTCCGATGATGTTGAACATCACGGAATTTCCCCGCGGAGTCGTAACACCCAGCGGGAGCGACAGCACTGCTCGAAGATGATTCTCGAACTGACTGGTCTCGGCGCCCTCGATTGTCCAGTGACCCGAGTTATGAACCCGGGGAGCCATCTCGTTTGCGAGCAAAACCCCGTCGGCTGAAAAAAGCTCCAGCGCCAGGACGCCAACGTATGCGAGACTGTCCATCAACCGCCGGCAGTAATCAACCGCCAGCGCGGCGAGCGCCGGCGTGACACCAGGCGCCGGCGCGGTTGATTCTCGCAGAATCCCCTCACGGTGGACGTTCTGAATAGGCGGATAAAATACCTCCCTTCCGGCGGTGTCCCGAACCCCGATGACGGAAAGCTCGTGCTGAAAATCAACGTACTTTTCCACGATTAGCGGTGATCCCCCAAGCTGGTTCCACGCCGCATCGAGCGACGTCGCATCGCGAATAACGGCCTGTCCCTTTCCGTCGTACCCCATCCTTCTGGTCTTGAGCACTACCGGCAGCCCGATTCGTGCGGCGGCCCGTTGCAGGTCCTGGATGTTGTCGACGGCCGCGAAGGGAGGAGTTGGAATGCCGAGGTCGGTGAATAGCTGCTTCTCCAGCAGCCTGTCCTGTGCCGTCGCCAACGCCTTTACCGGTGGAAATACTTTCATTCGCTCGGCGACGAATCGCACCGTCGATACAGGGATGCTCTCGAATTCGTACGTGACCACGTCCACGCCCTCGAGAAATCGCTCGAGCGCCGCTTGATCGCCGTAGTCGGCGGCGATCAGCTGCCCAATCTGTCCGACGGGCGCACCGGCGTTTGGATCGAAGAATCTGAATTCGATGCCGAGTTGGTAACCGGCGAGTGCGAGCATCCTTCCAAGCTGGCCGCCGCCGAGGACTCCGACTCTCACTCGCTCGCGGCCGGATTGGGCTGAGCGAGAACGGCATTCGTCTGCTCGGCCCGGAAGGCGCGCAGTCTCTCTCTCAAATCTGGCCGATTGATGGAGACGATCGATGCGGCGAGCAACGCGGCGTTGATCGCGCCGGGCTTGCCGATGGCCAGAGTCCCGACCGGTACGCCGGCAGGCATTTGGACTATCGAAAGCAAGGAGTCTATGCCCTGCAACGCTTTCGATTCGACTGGAACACCCAGCACTGGAATTGTCGTCTTGGCCGCCGCCATCCCGGGAAGGTGCGCCGCCCCACCGGCTCCCGCGATAATCACTTCGATTCCGCGTTGCTCGGCGGATTCGGCGTACTCGAAGAGCAGATCCGGCGTGCGGTGTGCGGACACGATCTTCGTCTCGTGCGCGATACCGAGAGCATCAAGGATCTGCGCGGCGTGTTGCATGGTGTCCCAATCGGACTTGGAGCCCATTATCAGTCCAACGAGCACATCCGCCACGTCAATTCCTCGTGTTGTGATCCGGCTTGCGCCGCCTACAGATCCCGTTCCAGCTCCTGCTCGAGATCGTCGAATCCGAGCTCGGCGCCGGCGACAATTTCATAGTCGAAATCGTCCTCATCCGGCACGCCGACATCGTCGAGCGCTCGCTCCTCTGAGCCATCGATCGCGGTTCGCTGCTCGAGCGCGAGCAACAGATCGCTGATGCGGCAGAAACTCTTCCGGTGGTGCGGAGTGATTCCATGCGACGTGAGTCCCGCCACGTGCTCGCGCGTCGTGTAGCCCGCGTTGTGGTCCCAAATATACTCCGGATATCGCACGGCGAGCCGCGTCATGAGGAGATCACGAGTGACCTTGGCGAGGATGGACGCACACGCGATGCTGAAACACCGCGCGTCCCCGTGCACGACCGCGGTGTGCGGAATGGGAAGCGTTCGCATCACTCGACCGTCAATCACGACGTGATCCGGCCTTACCTCCAGGCGGTCCAGGGCCCGCCGCATGGCGAGCACGCTTGCCTGGTAGATATTGATGCGATCGATCTCCCGCACCGAGGCGGCGCCGAGGGCGAACGCGACGGCGCGCTCGCGAATCTTGACCGCGAGGCGGACGCGCTGAGCGTGGGTCAATCGCTTGGAGTCGTCGACTCCGACGATGGCACGGGTGTCGGCGGGCATTATCACGGCGCAGGCGACGACGGGACCGGCGATCGGGCCTCTGCCGACTTCGTCGACGCCGGCGAGCAGAGGACCCTTCTGGACACGCAGGTCGCGCTCGATCGTAGTCCAACGCTTCCGCCGCGGCACGTGCCTGCGGCGGGTGGGTCCTTGATCAGTTGGAGCCTCGGGGGTCGACTGGGGGGTGCCCGGTTCGACCTCGTCCTGCATGCTGTTCTACGCTCTGTTGAGCGAGGAGAGCCTAGGCCTCGACGCCGGCTTCGGTTCCCGTCTCAGCTACGGTCTCCGAGCCCGGGATCGTCACCTTGGCCTTCCGCTCCCTAATGCGGGTTGCCTTACCGGTGAGGTGGCGCAGGTAGTACAGCTTGGCGCGACGGACACGTCCGCGGCGAACCACGATAATCTCGCCGATCATCGGGCTGTGCACGGGGAAGATACGCTCGACGCCGATGCCGTTCGAAATCTTCCGGACGGTGAAGGTCTCGCTCACTCCGCTGCCGCGCTTGGCGATGCAGACACCCTCGAAAGCCTGAATTCTTTCCTTATCGCCCTCGCGCACGCGCACGTTGACGCGGAGCGTGTCACCAGCCCTGAACGGGGGGATGTTGTCGCGGAGCCACTCTTTCTGGGTTTCGATGAAGGGATGCATATGGCGCTCGGGGCTGGAGTTAACAGCCTGGTAAAGACGTGTTTAGGCGATTCTCAGGCAGCCACGAAAAGTAAACCGGCCCGCGCCCGAATGCCAGCGTGCTGGCGCGGCTCGGCGCTTCGGTGCAGGATGCAACGAGTATAGG
>DATHGO010000048.1:0-4869 GCA_035317585.1 Gemmatimonadaceae bacterium
GCTCCGCGAAGCGAATCTGGCGTTCGCGAAAGCGCATCCCGGTGAAAGCCCCGGCCGCCAGCCGGTACACACGGTGTATGGCGGCGCACAGCTCTTCAAGTCCGACTCCGTTCCCAAGCTCGGCGCCATCGCCCTTCGCGCCTTGGATCAGTACGCATCGAAACCGATCACGCTCGGTACCGCGCTTGGCATCGCAGAACATCCGGCCCTCACGACGATCGACCGGCGCGTTCGCGACAAGCTAGCGCGCGAGCCAATCGAGGATTTTCGGATCGACTTCGAGGATGGGTACGGCAACCGCCCTGACACGGAGGAAGACAATCATGCTGGCGTCGTTGCGCACGAGCTCGCGAAGGGGATGCGCGACGCGACGCTGTCGCCGTTCATCGGCATGCGCGTCAAGCCGCTCAACGAAGAGTTGCGCGCGCGAAGCATTCGAACGCTCGATCTCGTTCTTACCGCGCTCGTCAAGGAGGGGGCCGGCGCGTTGCCGAAAGGTTGGATCGTCACAATCCCGAAGATGACGATCCTCGAGCAGGTCGAGTATACCGTCAGCGCTCTTCGAGCGCTCGAGCGAAAGCTCGGACTTACCGACGGCGAGCTGCGCTTCGAGGCGATGGTCGAGACCCCGCAGATCGTGCTCGACACCAGCGGCCGGTCGCTCCTTCCGCGGATTCTCGACGCTTCGGACGGGAGGCTCAGGGGCGCTCACTTCGGGACCTACGACTATACGGCCGGCATCAACATCACGGCTGCGTATCAGCGCATGCAGCACCCAGCTTGCGAGTTCGCCAAGCATTTCATGCAGGTCGCGTTTGCCGGGACCGACGTCTGGCTCTCCGACGGATCGACGACGGTAATGCCGGTGCCCGTCCACCGAGAGGCCAAGGGCGGCCCAAAGCTCACTAAAAAGCAGCAGGCGGAGAACGCGGCGAGCGTGCACCACGCCTGGCGACTCCACTTCGACGACGTGCGCCATTCGCTTGCCGGCGGGTTCTATCAGGGATGGGATCTCCACCCGGCGCAGCTCGTGACGCGCTACGCTGCGCTCTACAGCTTTTTTCTCGACGGAATCGACGCCGCGGGTGTTCGTCTCAGCAACTTTGTCGGTAAAGCCGCGCAGGCGACCCTCGTCGGCGATGTGTTCGACGATGCCGCCACCGGCCAGGGACTTCTGAATTTCTTCTTGCGCGGGATAAACTCGGGCGCAATCACCGAGGCAGAAGCGCTGAAGATGACCGGCCTCACGGCGGATGAATTCCGTGGACGGTCGTTCGTGAAGATCATGCGCGGCAGAACCTGAGCGGCGGCATCGTGGAACTCGTCGATCTGGTTGCCCGATGGATTCACGTGATTGCCGCAATCATGTGGACCGGCAACTCGATGCTGTTCAACTGGCTCGATCGAAATCTGCGACCTCCATCCCCCGAAACCTCCGGCAGCCCGGCCTCCAAAGGAACGCTAGGCAACATCTGGTTGCTGCACAGTGGAGCGTTCTATTTCGTGGAGAAGACCCTACTGGGCGGCCAGCCGCTGCCGCGCCCACTGCACTGGTTCATCTGGCAAGCGTACACGACCTGGTGGAGCGGCGTGACGCTTCTGGTTGTCGTGTACTACTTCGGAGGCCGCGCGGCGCTCGTCGATTCCACGTTCGGCCCTCTCAATCATCGAACGGCGATCCTCGTCGCTGTTGCAGCAATCGTTGGCGGCTGGGCCCTTTACGAATCGATGCAGCGATTGCTGGCCCCGCGCGCGCCGCGAGTCGCGCTGGCGATATGGATCATTGGCCTCACCGCAATCGCCATCGCGCTGACCCGGTTGCTCAATGGCCGCGCCGCGTTCCTTCACGTTGGTGCGATGCTCGGCACGATCATGGCCGCCAACGTTGTTTTCACGATCGTCCCTTCACAGCGCGAGCTCGTCGCGTCCGTTTCCGAGGGACGTGGTGCCGACCCGGCTGTTTCAGCGCGCGCGAAGCGGGTATCGATCCACAACAATTACTTCACGTTCCCCGTTATCGTGCTGATGTTGATCAGCCATTTTCCCGGAATCTACGGGAGCCGGCTCAACTGGCTGCTGCTGCTGGTATTGATTGCCGCAGGGGCAGCGGTCAGGCATGTTCTCAACATCCGATTCACTTTTCCGGCGTGGCGGCCGGTTCTGGCGGGGACCATGGTGGGGAGTGTGCTGGTGTTGATCGCCATACTCCGCGCCGGGTCAGCCGCAAATGTTGTCGCTGCGTCTGGTGCATCCGGACCGGTGAGCTTCACCCAGGCTCGTCATGTCATCGACCGGCGATGTGCTGCCTGTCACTCGGCAGAGCCGAGTGACAACAGCTTCGGTGTGGCACCAGGAGGAGTGATGTTCGATACGCCGGAGCAAATCCTCGCTCACGTGACTCGGATCCGTGAGCGTGCGGTAGTGACGCGGACGATGCCGCCGGGGAATAAGACGAACATCACGGACGTTGAGCGGGCGATGCTCGGCAGATGGATCGCACAGGGCGCCATCACACGGTAAAAGGTGTGTATCGCGGAAGACTGGCGTCCACAAACCGGGGCTAGCTGCCGCGGTAAGTCGAATAGCCAAATGGGCTGAGGAGCAGCGGCACGTGGTAGTGCTCCGCGCCCCCGTCGATGCGGAAGTTGACTACGACCTCGGGGAAAAAGGATTCGCGCCCGGCTTTCGAGAAGTACTCGGCGACGTAGAACGTCAACGTGTAAGTGCCCTGACTCAACGGTACATCCTTTTTGTGAAGGTCACGCACCCTTCCATCCGCATCAGTCACTCCCGACCCCACAACGTCGTCCGCGCGCTCGAGCGTGACGCGAATCCCCTGCGCCGGCCGGCCAAGCGCCGTGTCAAGCACGTGCGTGCTGAGGGTGCTCACGCTACCTCCCCTTTGCTAACAGTTTGTCTAGTCTCAACCCCGTAATCTTCCGTTGCTCCTCCGCCGCCACGCGAAGCTCGACGTCCGGATCATTTCGCAGCCGCTCGCGAGCAAGCGCGAGCATCTCCTCGGCGCTCTTCCCGGTAGCGAATACTATGTAGGTATGGCCGAAGCGCCGCTCATATTCGCGGTTCGCCGCCGCCAGCTCTGCTCGGACATCCTCGGGCGCCCGCTCAATTCCTGACTGCTCACCCGCCGCCCAGGTACTGCTACGTTCGCTCTGTGGCATGGCACTCTTCTGCTCGCCGATCCGCGGATGGTGCGAGAATGCTTCCCGCCAGTCAGCCGGGTCCAGGGCCCGCCAGATCTCGTCCGCGGCCGAGAGGACAACAGCGCGCGACTTGAATGGCCTGCGCGCCAACATCCCTGTCACCCATCGGGATGCGCCGCAACAATCGGAAAGCAGCTTGTTCACCTGGGTCTTCGCCATCGCGTCGAGCTCGGCGACGCTTACTGTCACGCTCGCTTCAGCCGGCAATGCTGCCGTACAACCGCAGCCGTGCGACGCCGCCGTCGGGATAGATGTTCAGCCGAACGTGCGTCGCCGCCTTGGGCGACAGATTATCCCAGCAATGCTGCTGGTGCGCTTCAAGCGGCGCCTCCGGCACCAGCACCTTCCATCGCGCGGTGCGTGCGTCAAACGGTGCGCCAGCGTCCGCGTACTCCAGCATACATTTGCCCGGAGCGTTGCCCTTGAAGTGATCGGTGTCGAGCTCGACCCGCTCGACTACGCCGCGACGCGCCAGACGAACGATTGCCCAGTCGTGGCCGGGGCCGCGCCGGCGCTTCGTCTCCCAGCCGTCGCCCATGTGCGTAGAGCGGCCGGGCAGAATGAGATTCTGGCGATTCCCGTAGTGCATGTCGCTGCACGAGACGACGAAACCGCCGTTCTTGAGCGCGGCGAGATCGACCTCCTGTCCCGCCTTGAACACGCCTTCGTCGGGCACGACTTCCCCGTGTACGCGGAGCCGCGCGACACCACCGTCAGGAAAGATGTTGAGCCTCAGATGCGTGACACGACGGCTCTTTGATTTGATTGCGAACGCGTTCGCGCGGTCCCCTTTCAATGGAGATTTCTTCAGCAGCGGCTGCCACTCGGTGTCGTCACTCAATATCCGATCGACCGAAGGCATCACGCTGACCGAAGTGGAATCGATGCTGGCTTCTTCCGGATAGTTTCCAGTGAAAAAGCTGGTGTCGATCACCACTCCCTGGACGATTCCCGGCAAGCCGAGGCGAACTATCGCCCAGTCGTGACCAGGTGTGCGGCGACGTCGTGTTTCCCACCCGTCCATCCACTTGCCGCGATCTGTGTACTCACCCTCGTGCCACTCGGGACGATTGGCCTTGACCAGGTTTTCCTTCGGCGCGAAGAAGTCGTCGTTTGCGGCTATCACCACACCACCCAAGCGCTCGGCGGCGAGATCAGGAAGATCCATCCACGATTGAGACTTGGTGCGCTTTTTCGAAGCGACGGTCATCGGCCAAAGATACGACGTCCGCCGACGTACGTCGCCAACACCTTGCCGAAAAGCTCGCGCCCCACGTACGGCGTCACTTTGTGCCGATGCAGGATCTCAGTGGGATTGACGACGAAGCTGGCCTCCGGATCCCACAGTGTGATGTCGGCGTCGTATCCGGCGGCGAGCACTCCCTTTCGACCTTGCAGACCCGCGAGCCGCGCTGGCGCCGCGCTCATCCACTGAGCGATCCGCTCCGGCTTCAACCCTCGAATGCGAGCCCCCGTCCACACGGCAGAGAGCGAGAACTGGAGCGATGCAATCCCGCCCCACGCGGAAAAGAAATCCCCCTCTGTCTCCTTCATCGCCGGTGGACAAGGCGAATGATCCGACGCGATCAGGTCAATGCCTCCAGCAATGACCGCCTCCCACAACGCATCACGCTCGGCCTTGTCCCGG
>DATHGO010000049.1:0-13793 GCA_035317585.1 Gemmatimonadaceae bacterium
GAGTTTCATCTCCGCCAGAGGCGCCTGGCGCAGCCGGCATTTCACCGTGATCGGATCGCCGCCTATGGAAGATCGATGGTCGAGTACGCAGATCGGACCCGCTCGAGGTGGACCGACGGAGGCGCGCTCGACGTCCACGACGAGATGATGAAGCTCACTCTCGCTATCGTAGCGAAGACGCTCTTCAGTGCGGATGTCGAGAACGAAGCTGCCGAGATCGGGGAAGCCCTCACGACCACGTTCGACGCATTCAACATCGGCATTCTCCCGTTCAGCGAGCTGCTGGAGAAGCTGCCGCTACCCTACATCAAGCGGTTTGAGGCAGCACGTGCACGCCTTGATGAAACGATTTACCGAATCATCGACGAGCGCCGCACGACTGGCGAGGACAAAGGAGATCTGCTCTCGATGCTGCTCCTCGCCCAGGATACGGAAGGCGACGGTGGCGGGATGACCGATACGCAGATTCGCGACGAGGCGATGACGATTTTCCTCGCCGGTCACGAGACGACGGCCAACGCGCTGTCGTGGACGTGGTATCTGCTCTCACAGCATCCCGACATCGAGGCCCGTTTCCATCGCGAAGTCGATGCCCTCGACCATCGCCTGCCGCAGCCCGACGATCTGGCAAATCTCCCATACACGCGGATGATCCTCGCCGAGTCCATGCGCCTCTATCCTCCGGCGTGGGCGGTGGGACGGCGGGCGATCAACGACTTCGAGGCGGGTGGCTACCGCATTCCGGCGCGCTCGATGGTGCTGATGTCACAGTACATCACCCACCGTGACCCGCGTTTTCACCCCGAGCCCGAGCGTTTCGATCCCAATCGATGGTTACCGGAAGTCGCGGCGACGCGTCCGAAGTTTTCCTATTTTCCCTTTGGCGGCGGGACGCGCATTTGCATCGGCGAGCAGTTCGCCTGGATGGAGGGAATTCTGATCGTCGCGACGATTGCGCAGCAGTGGAAGCTGCGCTACCTCGGCACCTCTCCTCCCGATATCGAGCCAAGGATCACTCTCCGTCCCGCCGGGAGTCTCAACATGCAGATCGAAAAACGTTGACCAACACTCAAACCAGGCAGCCAGTATTTATAGTAGCAAGTGTGACTCGCCTGACATGATCCCGTCCACCCATTCACATCCATGAATAGACTCTCGAATCGTCGCGTTCTGTCGATGGCGTGCCTGATGCTGGCGCCGCTCGTTCCAGCCTGGGCTCAGCAGACCTACCAGTCGCCACCTGCTGATCTGGTGAAGATTCTCGAAGCGCCCGCGAATCCCATCACATCGATAAGCCCCAACCGACAGTGGGTTCTCGTCACGGTGAGCGATCCACGCACGGTTACGATCAGCGACATGGCCGACTCGGCTTATTACCTCGCGGGAAGCAAGATCAGGGCGAATCCTGACTATCGAATCGAGAACATCGGCGTTCGGTCCGGAACGGTGAGCAGCGTTGAAGGAAAGATCGAGCGGACGCTCCAGGTGCCCGCCGGTGGACGCATTGGATCGACAGCATGGTCGAGTGGCGGAGACCAGCTCGCTTATTCGACCGTCTCGAACGGCGCGATGTCGGTGGACCTTCTGGATCCAGCCACAGGGCGCACCCGCCACGTCACTGGGTCAGGATTGACGGGAAGAATCCGCGACCTCGACTGGTCCCGTGATGGAAAGAATCTCGCATTCACGACGACGACCGCCGCGGGCACAGCTCTCTGGGTCGCCGACGTCGGCAATGCCACTGCACGACGACTGACTCCTCCCACGCTCAACTTCACCACCGCGCGCGGAAATATCGTCGATGATACTGGCTGCAACTGGCTCAACGGAAAGGCGCCTTTCGTCTGCAGACTGTGGCCCGCCGCCCGAGGCACGGGACCAAAGGCATCCGAAGTCCCGAGTGGCGTCATCGTACAGGAATCCTACGGACGCTCCGCCCCAGCACGCACTTACGAGTACCTGCTCCAGAGCCCGACCGACGAAGCTCTCTTCGACTACTATTTCGCCGACCAGCTCTCTCTGGTGGCTCTCGATGGGAAGATCACACCCATCGGACCACCGGGAATCCACGTCAGGGCGACGCCGTCGCCCGATGGGAACTATCTGCTCGTCGAAACGGTGCAGCGCCCCTATTCCTATCAGGTCCCGATAGATGTCTTCCCCTCGCGCACCGAGGTCTGGAACCTGAACGGCAAGATTTTGCGCGAGATCAGGAATACCCACCTTGCCGAGGAAGCTCCGAGCGCGCGCGATGCGGTTCTGCCCGGAATCAGGATCGTGAACTGGCGTCCCGATGTTCCGGCTACTCTGGTGATGGTCGAAGCGCTCGACAAAGGAAACCCCCGCAACACCGTTCCGAAGCGCGATCAGGTCTCTCTACTGTCGGCGCCATTCACGGGAGCAGTGTCGCCCTTCGTCCAGACCGAATACCGCTATGGAGGAATCACGTGGGTTTCTCCCAGGATCGCGTTCCTGACCGACCGGCTTTCGCGTGGCGCTAGGCAGCGCGTCTGGATGATCGATCCCTCCGCTCCGAGCGGCGGCACCCCGAAAATGATTTGGGATCGAAGCGCCGAGGATCGGTATTCCAATCCGGGGAGCTGGGTGTACGTGCTCGATCCAGCGAGCGATCGCTTTGTCCCGCTCCGATCGAGCGATGGCAAATACCTCTATCTGAGAGGTGAGGGTGCTTCCCCCGAGGGCGACCGGCCATTCATCGATCGCTTCGACCTGACGACGGGCAAATCGGACAGACTGTGGCAATCGACCGCTCCGAATTACGAGCAGGTTCTACAGGTTGTCGATCCTGATGCAACTCGCATTATCACGCAGCGCGAGTCGGCGACCGATCCACCGAACATTTTTGTCCGTGATCTTCGGGAGAAATCGGTGACCCGGATCACGAAGCTCGGCGACCCCGCGCCGTACTTCGCGAACGTGAAGAGCGAGTTGATAACGTACACGCGCCCCGATGGAGTAAAGCTGTCGGCGACGCTTTACCTGCCACCGGGCTACGACAAGTCGCAGGGACGGCTTCCCTTCTTCTTCTGGGCGTATCCGCGGGAATTCCAGTCCGCGAACGCCGCCTCGCAGCTCGCCGGATCTCCATATCAGTTCAAGCGGCCTGGCCGGCAGAACTATCTGATGCTACTAATGCACGGCTACGGCGTTCTCGATGGGCCGACTATGCCCATCGTGGGCGCCAACGGAAGGGAGCCCAACGACAGCTACATCGAGCAGCTCGTCGCCAGCGCCCAGGCTGCCGTCGACAAGATCGTGGACATGGGCATCGCTGATCGCGACCGCGTTGGGATTGGCGGACACTCGTACGGCGCCTTCATGACCGTCAACCTCCTCGCGCACTCGCACATCTTCCGCACCGGAATAGCCGAGAGCGGCGCTTACAACCGCTCACTCACGCCATTCGGGTTCCAGTCCGAGCCACGCACATATTGGGAGGCGCCGGAAGTCTACAACGCGATGTCTCCATTCAACTATGCGAATAAGATCACCGAGCCGGTGCTGCTAATTCACGGACAGCGCGACGACAATTCGGGAACCTTCCCGATCCAATCCGAACGCCTCTTCGCGGCGATCAAGGGGAATGGCGGCAATGTTCGCTACGTCCAGTTACCGCTCGAGCCGCACGGTTACACCGCGCTCGAGACGCAGCGCCACCTGCTATGGGAGTACATCAGCTGGCTCGACAAGTACGTGAAGAACGCTCCCGCGCGGCCGGCTACCTCGGCGACGGTAGGCTCACAAGCACCGAAGTAACGATCAGCACGAGCGCGGCGAACGTGAGCTCCATCCGGGCGGACCGGCGAATGGTCTGTTCCGACCCTTCAGCGCCGAGCGACGGACGGACGCGCCGCCAGTTCCACGCCCCGAGCATGACGACGATAAGCACGAGAATGAGCTTGACATCGAGCGCCATGCCGTAGCTCGTGGTCCAGAGAGACGAGATCCGCTTCAGATGCAGCCAGGCCGTCGTGGCGCCCGTGATTGCAACGATGGCGGACGCCACGAGCGCGAGAGGCGAAAAGGAATTCACGAGATCGGCGACCAGTTCCGCGCGTTGGGTGCCGGATGTGCTGCTCCTCGTTACTCCTCTGATTCCGATCAGCATCAGCACGAGCAGCGTCCCAAGCCAGGTGGACGCGGCAGAGATATGGACCGCGTTTACTTTGCTGCTGAATTTCCCGGTGTAGACGGGCTGGAGCGCAGCAAGGAGAATCCCGATCGCGGCGAATGCCCAGCCGACTGATGACGCGGCGCGAACGAAAAGGAATCCCACGAGCGCGAGAGCCAGCATCGTCATCTTGAATTCGAATTGGAGACGGTTCTTGGGCAGCGACTCGGTGAACGTCTTGTGATGCATAATCGAATCGATGTACGGGGCGCCAAGAAAGGCAAACCCGAGAAGGACGAGGCCGAGAACGCCGACCAGAGCGGCGTTATCGGCACGCAGGATTGATTTCGCCTCCTCGGACATCCCGCGGATCTGCCTCACGATTCCGAATCGGAATCCAACCGCGCCGATCGCCAGGAAGTACCCGACGAATTGCACCAGTTGGAAAAATGCTTCCGTCATGGAGAAGCCCGGCGGTGGACCATTTGGTCCGCCTGGCCCGCCGGGCTGGCTGCCGGGAGAAGCAGTCGCCTGAATGGTCTGCGCGACTGCTTGCAGCACGGCTATCGCTGTTCTCACTCGCTTCCTTTTCGATGATGTAAGCCTTCGAGCACCTGTCTACTTCAAGGTCTTCTGAATCGCCTCAGCCTTATCGAGATGGCCCTGGATTACAGGCGCGGCTTTCTGAATGAGGTTCTTCAGCTCCGCCGTCTGCGTCTGCGCCGCCCCCTTGGTGGCGAGATCGAGCACCGACTTGTGCATATCAACTTCGGCGTCAATGTAGGCCCGGTCGAAATCCTTCCCTTTTGCGGTCGAATTCAGCGTGTCCATCTCCTTCTGGGCGGCGGGTGTCACTGGGTCGTCTGATGGAGCCGCCGGAGTGACCTTCAGCTTTTTCGCCAGCGCCTCACCCTGCGCGCGAAGCTGATGATGATCGCGCATCATCCGCTTTCCGAAGTCGCGGACGGCGGCGGCTGTCCCCTTTGTTGCCGCGACAGCGCCTGCCGCGCTGTCGGCTGCGTTTACCTCATCGAGCAGCGCGAGGATGTTGGCGTCCGTCCAGGTACCTGCTGTTGGCGCGGCTGACATGGCAGACGTATCGGCGGAAACGGTGCTCGATGCGGCGGTCGTATCCGTGCTTGAGCTCTCCTTCTTGCTGCACGCGGTGAGCGCCAGTACGGCGATGGCGAACGTCGCGAACCTACGTCTGGATCCATTAATCAACATTGTCCCTCTCCTCCCTCTCCCCATCCGGGGACCAAGAAAAAAACACCGCTCCGATGATCGACGCGGCATTTCGTTTTGTCGGTGAGTCCGGCAAAAACCGTACACACCACCATTTTTTTCCTGCTGCGTTCGCATGCCGTCACCGGGGAGAGAAGCGTCCGGTTTAACACATTGGACCCGGATTCGAAGTCCTGACGCGGTTCGGAACCTATATTTACCTGCCGCAATTTTCCGGGTTTTCGGCAAGCAAGGCTCTTCGCTAAATCCTTCTCCACCACCGCGATCATGCGCATCCATCCTCTCTTCATCGCCGCACTGATACCCGCCGCGGCAATGGCCCAGAAAGCGGGTTCGTCAGACGCCCTCCGGCCAATCACCTTCCTGGACAGACAGTACCAGCGGGACGTCGGATCACCGACACCGAGTCCAGACGGGAAGTGGCTGCTCTACACGCTCTCCACCCCCGACTGGAATCAAGCCAGGCGTCAGACCGACATCTACCTCGTTTCGGTCAAGGATGGACTCCCTTCGACGAGGCAGATGACCTTCACGAAGGACAAGAACGAAACGTCGCCTCGTTGGTCGCGCGACGGAAAATTCTTTGTCTTCCTCTCGAACCGGGATGCACCTTCTGCGCCCGCGGGAGGAACTCCCGCCGCTGGCGGCGGAAATGCGCCGAGCCAGAATCAGATCTACATCATGCGCCCCGACGGCGGGGAGGCTCGCAGGATCACGGACGCCAAAGAAGGCGTTTCGACGCTCGAGTTCAGCAAGGATGGCAGGTGGCTCGCATACCGCAGCGGGAAAGCCGAGGAGGAACAACTCTACGCGCTGCTCGTCACCGGAATCGATTCCGCTAAGCCGGTTCAGCTCACCCATCAGCAGGCGGGTGTAGGCCTCTGGAAATGGTCCCCCGACAGTAGGCGCATCTATTTCGTCACCGCCGACACCCTCGACAAGGACGAGAAGCTTCGTGTGGAGAAGAAGTTCAACGTCGCTATTCGGAACATGGCGACTCCTCTCTCCAGCCTGTGGGCACTCGACGTCGACACGAAGAGAGCGACGAGGCTCACACGCGACACCACCATTACGGTCACCGATTTCAACATCTCACCCAATGGACGTTGGGTCGGCTACCACGGGGCCTCGGCCAATCGCTACATGCGGAACATTACCGAGCAGGACATCTATTCCGATCTGTATTTGCTCGATACCTCGACGGGTGGCATCGAGCGGTTGACGAACAACACCGAAGTTGGCGAGAGCGACCTCGAGTTCTCGCCCGACAGCAAATGGATCGCCTTCTCGGCGCCGGACGACATGACGCAATACAGCATGACCAACGATCGCGTCTACCTGAGACGGGTCGACAGCCGGAGCGGGCAGTTCAGGAAACTGGGTGAGAGCTTCGACGGCGATGTCTCGATCAGCTTCTGGTCGAAGGATAGCAAGACCATCTACTTCAACGAGGGGATCAAGGCGACGAGTCAGCTGCTCGCCCTCGACACAGAGAAGAACACGGTTCGCCAGGTGTCGAACGTCCGCGCGACACTCAACGCCAATGAGGACGACGATTCCAGGTTGTTGCTGCTCAACTATGCCGATCCGCGCACTCCTCCGACGCTGTTCACGGTCGCATCGGTCGATCAGATCCCGGTTCGCGCGAGCTGGCGCCAACTCACCGACGCCAATCCGCAGAGCCGCGGCTTCGCCCTCGGCGACGAAGAGGAGATCAACTGGAAATCGACCGACGGGAAAACGGTTGGTGGGATTCTCATCAAGCCCGTTGGTTATCAGTCCGGCACTCGCTACCCACTGATCGTCGCGATTCACGGGGGACCCGCGTCCGCAGACGTGCTCGGTTTCAACGGTGGCTACGGAGCACAGACGTACGCCGGTGCCGGTTACGCGGTGTTGATGCCCAACTATCGCGGCTCAACGAACTACGGCGAGAAACACAAGACCGACATCGTTGGCAATTATTTCCAGAAAGGGTACGAAGACATCATGACCGGCGTCGACTACCTGATCTCGCAGGGAATCGTCGACAGCACGAAGATGGGGGTCCTGGGTTGGAGCGCCGGGGGCCACTGGTCGAACTGGATTCTCACCCACACCAATCGCTTCAAGGCGATTAGCACCGGAGCCGGAACGTCGAATTGGATCTCGATGTACGCCGAGAGCGATGTGCAGAGAAACCGGCAGTTCTATCTGGGCAACAAGCTGCCATACGACGACTTCGACGCCTACTGGAATCAGTCGCCACTTAAGTACATCAGAAACGCGAAGACCCCGACGATGATTCACGTCGTTGAGGGAGATCCGCGGGTGCCACGCCCACAATCGGAAGAATTGTTCATGGCGCTCAAGCGCCTCGGAGTTCCAACCGAGCTGTACGTCTATCCCGGCAACACCCATGGAATCCCGGATCCCCGCAATCAGCTTCTCAAGTCGGTCGCGGAGATGGCGTGGATGGATTACTGGGTGAGGGGAAGCGGGAAGAAGTTCGCGTGGCGTGACGTGCTGAAGACGCTCGATCCTGAAGGTTCTGTCGCCACTGCGGCGTCAACCTCGAACTAGAAACACGGACCAATGGCTCATTCCCGCACACCACGTGTCGTTGCCACCTACGCAGCGATCCTTCTCGCGGGCGTCATCGCCTGCGCCGCGACTGGTGTTGGCCGGGCAGGAACGGGTCGACCGCAGATCGTTCGGGCCGACACTGCCGCTCTTCGCAGGAAGCTCGATTCAATCGCGGATGCGCACCACGGCGTTGTCGGCTACAGCGTCATCGATCTCGAGACGGGGGCGCGCATCAACAGGCGTGGAGACGAGACATTTCCCACCGCCAGTCTGATCAAGGTTGCGATTCTCGTCACCGTGTACGATCTGGTGGCAAAGGGCCAGCTAGCGCTCGATGATCCGTTGACCGTGCTCAAGATCGATCAGGTGCCGGGCTCGGGGATCATCCAGTTCCTGCACAACGGGACGGTGCTCACTGTTCACGACGCGGCGTGGCTCATGTCCACAATCAGCGACAATACGGCGACCAATCTGCTTCTGGATCGCATCATCATCCGTCGCGTCTGGGCCAAGATGGATTCGCTCGGTCTCCAGCACACCCGCGTCCATTCGAAGAGCTTTCTCCGCAACTCGAGCGTCGCGATGGACAGCTCGGTGAAGTACGGGCTGGGCGTGACCACTCCGAACGAGATGGCGCATCTGTTCGAGCTCATGGCACAGGGCAAGGCGGTAAATCCTGCCGCTGATTCAGCAATGCTCGATATTCTGGAGCACAACACCACCGACTTCATGCTCCAGCGCTACGTCGAGGGCGCTCGCGCAGCGCACAAGGATGGCGAGACAGATGCGGTTCGAACCGAGTGTACGCTATGGTACCTTCGCAACCGCGTCGTGGCCTGTGTGATGACCAAGGAAAACAAGGATCAGCGCTGGATCCTGGACAACGAGCCTCAGCTCACGCTCGCCAACATGGGTCTCGCAATCATCAATGCCTTTGGAGGAGTGCCGCCGGCACCGCCCTCATCCTAGCCGACACAGGCGCTAGACTACTCTGTGTCTCCCGCTGATGCGCAGAGACAGCGCTCTTACATCCGCCGGCGTGAGCAGCGTCTCGTAATGAGCAGAGCGTTTATCGAAGTGAGAAAGGAGTTTTGCGGCTCCAGGCTCGATCACCGCCCGCCCGTAGTCCTTACCCGCGAATGCCCTCACCGCGACTATGTCGGTGAACTGGGTGATCGTAACGAATTCGATCTCGTTGTTGGCGGCCTCACGTCGCAACAGGTAGGCGCCGTTGTAGCCCGTAATGCGATGAATCCCGGGTAGAACCTCCGCGCGAAGCAGTGACTCGTACTTGTCCGCGTTCTCCATTGTTGTCCAGCCGTGCCAGATTCTGCTGATCATACGATGTCCCTCAGTTTCCTTCTCCTAATTTTCGCTGCCCCTTCTCCTGCACCCACCTTACCTGTCAAGAAGTCAGCCACCGGAACTCAGTGACCGGTACGTTCTACCGTTTTACCGGTGAAGTTTTCCGTACTCAGATCCTTGGATGATAGCGAGCGTACGTACGCGGTAAGCATCCAGATCTGATCGTTGGTGATGCGCCCTCCCCACGCCGGCATCCCGTCGGGCCTTCCTTGATAGATCGATTCGAACACCTCACCGGCTGATCCACCGAAATGCCAGCGTCCGTCCTGAAAGGTGGGTCCCATTGCGCCGGATCCATCCGCTCCATGACAGTCGAGGCAATTATATCCCACGAATAGTTGCGCGCCGGTAGCGATCGCCTGCTTGTTCCCCTCGTAAGGATTTTTTATCGGCAGTGGCTTTACCTGCAATGGAAATCCAGCCGGCAGAATCTCGGGGTGTTCGATGAAGCGCAGGCTGTCTCCCGCAACCAGAAGATGACTCGTTGCACTCTGCTCCGGCGACGTCGAAGATGCCGATGCGCCAACCGCTGAGGTGTCTCCAACTGTGCCCGCGTTGTCATTGCGGCACGCGATGGTCACACACAACGCACCTAGCAGTAGAAACGCGCCTCGCGTCTGATCGTGTGTCAACACGAATCCTCCACCCTCACAGCGAAAACACGAATAGCTCGCCGCCCCAGCTCGTCCACCGAGCAATGTCGGGCAGAGTCGTTCCCCGCTCGCGAACATCGTAAGGAAGATTGGCCGCGACATCTCCGGCAATGAGAAGTCCCATGTCTCCACCTATTCCTGCATAAATCGCCACATACTGCTTTCCATCAGGACCGGTGTACGTTATTGGATTCCCGACTACACCTGAGCCCACCTTGAACTGCCAGAGCACCTTGCCGTTGCGGGCGTCGACCGCTTTGAACCAGCCGTCGAGCGTTCCGTAGAATACGACGCCGCCCGCGGTCGCGAGAGCGCCACCCCATACAGGATAGGGCTCCAAGATTCCCCAGATCTTCTTGCCGGTAGTGGCGTCCCAGGCGATGAATTCGCCGCGATAACCTCCCGGCCCTCCCTTCTCCGGCGCATTGCCCCCGATGAAGGGCGTTCCGGCTATATACGTGACCGCTCGCGCCTGAAAGTCCATGCAGAGATTATTCGTCGGAACGTAGAAGAGACCCGTCTGCGGGGAGAAGGCGGCGGGCTGCTGATTCTTTCCACCCTCCAGACTTGGGCAGATGTCCTTCACATTCTTGTCCTGAGCTGTCTTCTTCGTTTCCACGACTTTGGGGCGACCGGTCGACAGGTCGATTCCAGTCGACCAGTTCATCGGCACGAATGGCTCCGCGAGCAGCACTTCGCCGGTGGCACGATCGATTGTGTATGCGAAGCCGTTGCGATCGAAGTGCACGAGCACCTTTCGCGTCTGTCCCTTGATCGGGAGGTCGACGAGAATGTTCTCATTGACCGCATCGTAGTCCCACATGTCGTGGGGCGTCACCTGGAAGGCCCACACCATCTCGCCGGTGTCCGCATCGCGTGCCAGAATCGCGGCCGTCCACTTGTTATCACCGACGCGCTGGTTCTCGTTCCAGGGACCGGGGTTGCTGGTGCCGTGATAGATGAGATTCAGCGCGGGATCATAGGAGAGCCATCCCCACACCGCGCCACCGCCGGTCTTCCAGGTGTCGCCGGGCCAGGAGGAAACTCCGAGATCCGTGCCGCGATCGTGAGCGTAGAACGGCTTGAATTTGGGACCAACCTTCACGTCCTTGTCGGGCCCGATGTTATAGGCGCGCCAGACTTCCTTTCCAGTGGCTGCATCGAGCGCCGCGATCCATCCCCGCACTCCCATCTCGCCGCCGCTCGACCCGACGATGACCTTTCCCTTCACTACTATCGGCGCCATCGTGATGGTTTCGCCACGCGAGAGATCACCCATCTTCGTGCGCCACACCTGATTGCCCGTGGCCGCGTCGACGGCGACAGTGTGCCCATCCAGCAGGTTGTAGAAGATCTTTCCATCGGCGTACGCGGCGCCGCGATTCACCACGTCGCAGCACGCTCGGCCAATCGCCTGCTGGGAGTTTTCTGGACGAAACTTCCACTTGAGCGGTTGTCCTGTCTGCGCGAGATCTATCGCGTACGAGACGTTCGGATACGGCGTGACGACGTACATCGTATTGCCCACGACGAGCGGTTGTCCTTCATGTCCTCGCAGCACCCCCGTCGAGAACGCCCACGCCACCTTGAGATTCGACGCGTTTTGCGGAGTGATCGAAGAGAGTTCGCTGTAGCGTGAGCTGGCGTAGTCACCGGCGGGCATCTGCCATTCACCAGCCGGGCCGGCGTGCGCAACGGCGATGCGCGCACCTGAAACCGATGCTGTCCCCGTCGCGGCCACGGATGTCGCCTGCGGACCCGAGCTGGAACTGCTGTCGGCGCTCGCGCTCTTGTTCCCACCGGTACACGCTGCCACGACGATCAGCGGCAGAATCGTGGCGCACCCGTGTAAGACTCGCCTCATCTTTTCTCCTGTCTTCGACGGCCTACTTTGGAATCAGATAATCCTGTGCTGCAATTATCTGCCATCGGCCATTGCGCCGCTGCCAGGTATCCGTGAACTGGAATCGCCGGTCAAACGAACCCTGCTTTCCCTTTCCCCTGAGGTGCAGCACACCCGTGATGACCTGCACATCGCCGAAATCGTGGAGCGTCATTCCTTCATTGCGCGCCCAGTTGACACGATCGGGGCCTGAAACGCTCTGAATCACGTCATTGCGGCTCATGACGGACGCATTTTCGGTGTAAACGAAGTTCGGCGCGAGCAGGCGATCGAATGTGCGGGTGTCACGCCGCACGAGCGCGCTGGTCCACTGGTCTTCGAGTTGTATCGGCGAAAGCGCGGCAGGTAGTGGACGCGGGACGGGACGCGAACCCGTAGGGATTGGAGTTGGCGTAGGCGGCCCGTGACTCACCTGCGCGAACAGAGGAGCGGCTGAAATGACCACCATCAGGACGACAGTCGACGGATATCTCATCAGTATTCTCCTCGATTCGAGCCGTTCACTAAGTGCAACATCTGCCATTCGGCTGCAAGCCTCTGGCCGCGGAAACGTTACCCAAAGGGGGCGAGACGGTGACCGAACGATGACAACCAGCACCTATGCTGCGAGGCGACATCTCTCCAAGGCGTAACATGCTCAGCCGCCGTTTGCTGTTGATGAATCCCACGAAGCGCATTGCTCTGATCGCGCACGACAACCGCAAGCACGATCTCCTCGACTGGGTTCGCTGCAACCGCGGCGGTCTTATGCACCACGACTTGTTCGCGACTCGGACGACGGGCTCCATACTCAGCGCCGAGCTGCGCCTCGACATCACGACTTTCGCCAGCGAGCCCTTCGGTGGGGATCAGCAGGTTGGTGCGGCGATTGTGGAAGAGCGAATCGATTTCGTCGTCTTTTTCTCGGACCCGCTCGAGCCGCACCCGCGTGACATGGATGTGAAAGCTCTTCAGCGCATTGCCCTGATTCACAACATTCCCGTGGCTTGCAACCGGGCGACGGCGGATTTCATCATCTCCTCTCCGCTGATGAAGGAAGAGTACCGGCACCTTACCATGGGAATCGAAGATCTGGCTATACGATGGATTCCAACGGCAACCGCAGCTGAACGAGACGCTAGATGACGTAAGGGATGAACCGCTTCGTCTCCCTCATATAGTCCCGATACGGCTCGCCAATAGTATTGAGAAGCGCCCGCTCCTCTATCGTCACTCGATAGGCGTAGGTGGCGATCGCGGCAATCGCGAGAAGGACGAAGCTGAACCAGCTTCCGAGGGCGAGGCCGATTCCCACGAACATCATGATTCCCGCCGTATAGGATGGATGTCGCACCAATCTGTACGGGCCGGTGCGAATCACCGGCTGATCTGCTCTCGCCCTTACATCTCCCGTGAAATACTGGCCCAGCGTTCGCCAGCAGTATCGTCGGAGCAGGCTGCCAAGGAGTATCATGGATAAGCCAGCCGCAAACGCTGGCAATTGCGCTCTCGGCGGAAACGACCACGCTCGGACGAACGCCACGGGAAAGGCCAGCAATAGCGCGATCCACATTCCACCGAGCAGAACGCGCATGGATCCGCTGTCCTTGGAGTCCGCTCCCTTCGCGCCTTCGATGCCACCCTGCACGATCTTCCACTCTGGCAGGAAGGCCCAGATGTAGACTGCCCAAAAGACGAGAGCATAGGGCCAGACGAAAGGCAGCGGTCTCACGTGTCTCCTTCAGTCGTTGTCGAATTGTAAATAGCACCATAATTGCGCTCCCGGCAATCGTGACGAACGCCTCTCCTAGGCCTCGCGGGCAGCCACGCAAACAGCTGCATCTCACGCGGGCCCTCCAGCACCGGAATTACCGTCTATTCTTCAGCGGGCAGACGGTCTCGCTCATCGGCACGTGGATCACGCGCATCGCGACCAGCTGGCTGGTGTACA
>DATHGO010000050.1:0-2505 GCA_035317585.1 Gemmatimonadaceae bacterium
AAGGTCGCTCAGCGTCGACAGGTCCTCCTCGCTGAACTCGCGTGGCACCTTGTCCATGATGCAGAGCGTCCCCACGTTGTGGCCGCCGGGGCCCTTCACCGGCTGGCCCGCATAGAAGCGGATGTGCGGGTCCTCGAGCACAATCGGGTTCTGGGCGAACCGAGGATCCAGGGCCGCATCCTCAACCACCAGCACCTGGTCGGAAGTGATCGCGTGGCCGCAGAACGACATGTCGCGCGCACTGTCCGGGATTGGCAACCCGACCTTCGACTTGAACCATTGGCGCTCGTCCTCGACGAACGAGATCCCGGCGAAGGGCACCTTGAAGACGCGCTGCGCCATGCGGCTGATCTTGTCGAAGCGCTCCTCGGGGTCAGACTCTACCGCCGCACTCAGGCGGAATTCGATCAGCCGCTCGGCCTCGTCCTGCGGGATCAGCGGACGCATTACTTCTTCCGTCTCCGCCCACAAGCCACGGCCCCTCATCACCGCTGTCACACGCGAGCGGAATTTTCCTGGGTCGATCGGCTCGTGGAGCACGTCATCCACGCCCTGTGAGAGAAGATCGCTCGTCTCCTGCTCCGTGCCCGCCGGCGCAATGACGATGATCGGGATGTCCACGAGTCCAACCACAGTTCGAGCCGCGTGAACGACCTGCCGCCCGTCGAGGATCGGCAGCCTCAATCCCACCACCAACGCGTCAGGCGGGTCTTGTGCGAGGATGCCCAGCGCGGCAGCGCCATCGTTGGCGATCTGGACCGAGAATCGGGCTTCCACCAGGATGTCGTTGAATTTCACGCGCTCCGCCTTGTCACCGATGGCGAGCAGGATGCGGGACGGCTTTGCCACGCCGTCGGCGTCGAGTTCGGGGACGTACTCCGCATTGACCCGCGGCGTACTTCCACGAGGCGTTTTGCGTCGCTCGAACTCCGTGTACGGAATTACTTCTTCGGCGGTCGTATCACCCTCGGCGATGTGCCAGAGGGCGTCGTTGTCAAACGTATGCAGTGCTTTGGTGCGGAGCGCGTGCGCCCGGATCTCGTCGGCTCCCTTTCCCATCGTGATCATCCCGCGGACTTCAGGCGTGACCTCCAGGAATTCGATCAGCGGCAAACGCCCAGTGAATCCCGTGAATCCACATTCCGCGCACCCCGTCGCCTTCACGTGTCTGGCCTTGCCGAACACACGCTGCTGCGCCGCGCGGATCATTGGGTGCAGCTCCTCGACGGGAGCTTCGAACCGGCAGTGCGGGCAAACGCGCCGTACGAGGCGCTGAGCGGTCACGCCGATAAGTCCGGCCGCAACGCGGAACGGCTCGACGCCGATGTTCTGAAGACGCGGGATCGCCCCAATCGCGTCGTTGGTGTGCAGGGTCGAGAGCACCAAGTGGCCGGTCATCGCCGCCTGAAAGGCGATGGTCGCGGTCTCCTGATCGCGGATTTCTCCGACGAGCAGCACGTCCGGGTCCTGGCGCAGCACTGATCTCAGCACCCCGGCGAAAGTCAGTCCCTGTTTCTCGTTGACTTGAACCTGATTGACTCCGCTCAAGCGGTACTCGACGGGATCTTCGACCGTGACGATGTTGACCGACTCGCCGCGACGCGTGTTGAGTGCGGCGTAGAGAGTCGTCGTTTTTCCGGATCCCGTCGGACCGGTGACGAGAAGAATTCCCTGCTCGCGCATGAGAAGCGATTGGAATCTCTCGAGCACCTCCGGCATGAAACCCAACGTCAGCATCGAGACCTGCACCGACTTCTCGTTGAGCAGACGCATCACGACTTTTTCCCCGACGCGTGTCGGGAGAATCGAGACGCGGAGCGCGACTTCCTCGCCGCCGACCCGCACCTTCGCTCTACCGTCCTGTGGACGGAAGCGCTCGGCCACGTCCAGGTCCGACATGATCTTGATGCGCGACACCACCGGTCCCACGCCGATGAACCGAGGGAGCACCATGATGTTCTTGAGGAGCCCGTCGATGCGGAATCGTACGAGCGTGTTTGCCTCGTCGTGCTCGATGTGGATGTCCGAAGCGCGCAGCTTGATGGCGTTGCCGATGATCGCGTCCACCAGCTTGATCACCGGCGCGTGCACGCGTAGCAGCGCGGCCTCGTTCTGCTCTTCCTCCTTGATCTGCTCAACGCCGACGGCCTGATCGAGCTTCTCGATGAGGCCATAGATCATCGCGTCGGGTCGAAGCGTCTCGGAAACCATCTTGTCGAGCAGGCCCGGGGGGCAGAACAGCGGGGTGACTTCCCGGCTCGTCGCCCAGCTGACGCGCTGGATTGCTTCCTGGTCGAGCGGGTTGGCCATGGCGAGCCAAACCATGCGGCTGTCGACCTTTACCGGCAGGACGTTGTGTTCCCGGCAAAGCTTTTCAGGGAGAATCTGCATCGCATTCTTGTCGATCTCGGTGGGGTTGAGATCGACGAAGTCGATTCTGAATGCTTCCTTCACCAACTCGGCGATTTCGTGGAAGGAGAGGACATCGCCGTCGATCAGGGCCTG
>DATHGO010000051.1:0-15610 GCA_035317585.1 Gemmatimonadaceae bacterium
TAGTGGTGCTCCGGCTCGAGCGGGCTCAGGAGCCAGCTGTAGAGCGAAAAAATCATTAATGCCGCGCCGACGCCGATGAGCGCGCGGGTCGTGATCAGACCGCAGAACATGATCACCAGACCCAGCGCGACCAAAAGCGGCTTGATGGTGTTGTACGGCATCACGATCCCGAGATCAGCCGGTGTCTTACCTTCCTGCGCGTTGATGCGCGCGTCCGCGTGATCGACTTCCTTTCCTTCCCAGATCGGATATCGGCTGGTCACGGTGGGGATCTTCGCGAAGTTGTACTCCGGCGGAGGGCTGGGAATCGTCCACTCCAGCGTTCCGGCGCCCCATGGATTCGAGCCGGCGATCTCGCCGCGCTTTCTGCTGACGAAGAAATTGTAGAGGAAGATGGCCATCGCGATCGGGAAGATCATCGCCCCCGCGGTCGACATCGCGTTGTAGAGATCCCAGCCCTGACCGGCGTCGTAGGTATAAATGCGGCGCGGCATCCCGAGCATTCCGGAGAAGTGCATCGGGAAGAAGGTCAGGTTCATGGCGATGAAGGTGAGCCAGAAATGGATCTTGCCCAGCTTCTCGTCCATCAAGCGGCCCATGATCTTCGGGAAATAGTGGTAGATGCCGGCGAAGATGCCCATGATCGAGCCGCCGAACAGCACGTAGTGGAAATGCGCGACGATGAAATAGGTATCCGTCTGCTGCAAGTCCGCCGGGGGAGACGAGTGCATGATCCCCGAGATCCCACCGATAGTGAAAAGGGCTACGAGTGAGATCCCGAACAGCATCGCGGTCGTGTAGCGAATCGCACCCTGCGCCATCGTCGCGATCCAGTTGAAGATCTTCACTCCGGTCGGGATCGCAATGAGCATCGTGGTCAGGCCGAAGAACGTGTCGGCGATCGGGCCCATTCCCACCGCGAACATGTGGTGCGCCCAGACACCGAAGCCAAGTACTGCGATGAGGATTCCCGAGTACACCATGACCGGGTAACCGAACAACGGCTTCTTCGAGTAGGTGGGCAGCACTTCGGAAACGAGACCGAATGCCGGAAGGACCAGGATGTAGACCTCCGGGTGTCCGAAGATCCAGAACAGATGCTGCCAGAGGAGTGGATCGGCGCCAGCGCTGACGGTGTTGTAGAAATTCGTTCCGAAGGACCGGTCGAACAGCAGGAATACCAGCGCGATCGTGATGACGGGGAAGGCGAGCACGAGCAGCACCTGAACGATGAACGCCATCCAGGTGAACATCGGCATGCGCATGAGCGTCATGCCCGGCGCACGGAGGTTGATGATCGTCGTCAGGAAGTTGAACGCCGCCGCGAGCGACGAGACGCCGAGGATCTGGAGGCCAATCACCCAGAAGTCGATGTTGAGCCCGGGCGAGTAGGGCTTGGTCGTGAGCGGCGCGTAGCCGAACCAGCCGCCGTTCGGCGCGACGGCGAAGAAAATCGGAATCGTGATGAAGATTCCGGCGAACAGGTAGACCCAGTAGCTGAAGGCGTTGAGCCGCGGAAAGGCTACGTCTCGAGCGCCGATCTGCAGCGGAATCAGGAAATTGAAGAACGCTGAGGAGAGCGGCATGATCGCGAGGAAGATCATGGTCGTCCCGTGCATCGTGAAGAGCTGGTTGTAGAACTCGGCCGACACGAGGTGCTGATTCGGAGCACCGAGTTGCGCGCGGATGATGACCGCCTCCACGCCGCCGAACATGAAGAAGAAGAGCGCCGTGTATAGATACAGAATGCCGATGCGCTTGTGGTCTACGGTGCTGAGCCAGCTCCAGAGACCAGACTGTTCGCCCGAGTATTCGCCGCCGTACGCCGGGGCTGATATTGCAGTCGTTGCCAAGTCTTGTCTCCGGTTACTTCAGTGCCGTTAGGTAAGCAACGATGTCGGCGATCTGCTGATCGCTCAGGCCGCCAGTTGCTGACGTGACTTTCGCTTTGAGAACAGGATCGTATTCATCGAGGCCGAGCGTCGGCATCAGGACCTCCGGTTTCATCTTGCGCGCGTTCTTGATCCAGAGCGCCAGATACGCGGCGGCGTTCGGGAAGCGGCCGGCCGCAATCGTGCTGCGCGATCCGATGTGCGTGAGATTCGGCCCGGTCACGCCCATCGCCGAGGGGTTTCCAGCGATCGAATGACATCCGATGCAGGCCGAGCTGGAAAAAACCTGCTTGCCACGCGCCGCGTTTCCAGTGAGGCCTGCTGTGAATTTGAGATCAGGGGGAATCGGGGCATGCGGAACTGCGTACTCAGGAATCTTCTCACGTGGAAAAATGTAACCGGGCTGCACCGCGCCGGTGGACACCGCTGCTACCGACGACTGAGCGGCTCCCAGGCGCGCTCCCGGATTCGATTCGGGATTTTGAGTACGTGGGATCGCTGGCTGTGTACCGCCGACGGTCCCTGTTCCGGAGCTTCGCTGCGCGATACCCTGTGCGGCGGCCTGCGCTGCCTGTGATGGCGCGTTCGGTCCGGCGGGCGTCGTAACTCCCGGCCCCTCAAGCGGCGGCGGAATCGGGCCACCGGAAGGTGCAACAGGCCCGACGGCGCCAAATCTCGCCGGCAGTTTCTGTCCCGCCACCCACGAGTCGAACTGTTGCTGGCTCACCGTAAATACCCTGAAGCGCATGTTCGCGTGCGACGCGCCGCAGTACTCGACACAGAATCCGTTCCAGACGTTGCTGGAGATAGAGCTATCAGGTGTGTACCACATGTAGTTCGTGCGATTCGTCACGACGTCGCGCTTTCCGCCGAGCTGCGGCGTCCAGAACGAGTGAATCACGTCGGCCGAGCGCAGTCTGAAATTCACCGTACGTCCGACCGGGAGGTAGATCTCGTTCGCGGTCGTCACTCCGTACTCGGGATACCTGAACTCCCACCACCACTGGTGTCCCGTCACATCGATGTTCAGCGAGCCGGGCGCGGCCTGCGCCTGCGTGATGAAGATCGTCCTGACAGTCGGAACGGCGATGAACACCAGGATAACCGCCGGGATCAGCGTCCACGCGATCTCGAGCTTGGTGCTGCCGTGGGTCTGCGGAGGCGTCCCCTGGTTCTCTCTCCGCCGGTATTTGAACACGACAAAGAGGAGAACTCCCTCGACCAGAATGAAGACGATCGTACCCAGAAGGAGCAGGCGGTCCCAGAGAAAATCGATCTCGCGCCCGAGGTCTGAATGCGGGACGAGCGTGGTGTTGGGATGCGCTTCGTTACAGGAGATGGCCGCGACTGCAAGCGCTGCGACAAAAGCATAGGATGCAAGCCGCCGGAGGCGGTCAGAACCTTTCATGCGAAAGAAATCCTGTTCTCGTCGAGTGGGGAGCGTTTCACTTTCGCTGGGTGAAATGCTTACGGATTTTTCAGGGTGAAGCACGTACAAACTAACGCTCAAAGGTCCGTTACGGGAGTTGCCCTTGGCGCCGTCATCGACTCAGGATTGAGCAGACGGTCGAGCTGGTCGCGCGTCATCAGACCGCGCTCGCAAACGAGATCGTAAACGCCTCGCCCTGTGTCGAGCGCCTCCTTCGCGATCTCGGTAGTCGTCTCATAACCGAGCAACGGAACGAGAGCAGTGATCACGCCGATCGACTGCTCGACGAAACTCCGCATTCGTTCGGGATTCGCGGTGATTCCCTCGATGCAGCGGATCTGAAGAATCTTGCAGGCGCGCTCGAGGTTGGTCATTCCGCTTAGCAACCTGAAGGCGATGATCGGCTCGAACACGTTGAGCTGGAGCTGCCCCGCCTCGGCCGCCATCGTCACGGTCACGTCGCCGCCGATGATGTCGAAGCAGACCTGATTCACCATCTCGGGAATTACGGGATTCACCTTTCCCGGCATGATCGACGAGCCCGGCTGCATCGGCGGCAGATTGATCTCGCCCAGCCCCGCGCGCGGTCCCGAGCTGAGCAACCGCAAATCGTTGCAGATCTTGGAGAGCTTCACCGCGCAGCGCTTGAGAACTCCGGAGAGCTGGACGAACGCGCCCGTGTCGGCCGTGGCCTCGACGAGGTCGGGTGCTGTGATGAGCGGTAATCCCGTGATGTGCTCCAGGTGCCGGCGCACGCTCTCGGCGTACTCGGGCGGAGCGTTGATGCCGGTACCTATCGCTGTTGCGCCCATGTTGATCTCGCGAATCAACGCCTGCGCTTCGCCGAGCCGATCTACATCCTCGAGCATCGTATGCGCGAAGGCGTTGAACTCCTGACCGAGTGTCATCGGGACGGCGTCCTGGAGCTGCGTGCGTCCCATCTTGATGAAGGAGCCGAATTCCTCGCCCTTGTGCAGGAACGCCGCGGCGAGGGAGATCATCGCCAATTGTAAATCGCCGATACTGGTATGAAGCGCGAGCTTCACCGCGGTCGGATAAACGTCGTTCGTCGATTGGCTGAGATTGAGGTGGTTGTTCGGGTGGACGATGTCGTATTGGCCGCGCTGCTTGCCGAGAATCTCGAGGGCCCGATTGGCCATGACCTCGTTCGCGTTCATGTTCGACGAAGTTCCGGCGCCGCCCTGAATCATGTCGACACGGAAATGCTCGTGGTGCAGCCCTTCCCTGATCTCGCTCGCCGCCTGTGAGATGGCGTCGACGATGTCGCGGTCGAGGAGCTTCAGATCAAAGTTGGCGCGCGCGGCTGCCTCCTTGACGGTTGCAAGCGCCGCGATGAGCGTGGGAAACTCACGCAGCTCGATGCCGCTGATGCAGAAGTTCTCGATCGCACGCAGAGTCTGAATTCCGTAAAGTGCGTCGACGGGAATGTCGCGCTCGCCGAGCAGATCGCGCTCGCGGCGAGTGGGCCCGGAAACGTCGATGCGCGGAACATCGGCCGCTTCGAGACGAAGCTTTTTCAGCCTGAAAGGAAGAGGAGACTTCATCTGTAGCGGGAAGCTATACTGGCCGAATACCTTATTGAAGTCACTCGCGGCAGGATCACGGTGAAGATCTACAAGGAGCAATAAAAGTGTCGATTTCCAGGCGAACATTCATTGGGGCTGGAGCGGCAGCCGCCGCGTCATTAACGCTCGATCGTACGGCTCGGGCCGAAATCCTGCGCGCCTCTACACATGATGGATCGGTGCTGGCGGCGACGCGTCCGGTGGTGGTTGCGAGCGCCAACGGCATTCGTGGAGTGGCGCGCGCGTACGACATGATCACGCGCCAGAACGCCGACACCCTCGACGCGATTATTGCCGGAGTCAACATTGAGGAGCTCGATCCGGAAGACCAGTACGTCGGACTGGGCGGCCTCCCGAACGAGGAGGGAGTCGTGCAGCTCGATGCGTCGTGCATGCACGGCCCCACGAAGCGAGCTGGGGCCGTCGCCGCGCTCGAGGACATTGCGACGCCCTCGCTCGTCGCGAAAGCGGTGATGGACTACACGGATCACATCATGCTTGTCGGCGCGGGGGCCAAGAAGTTCGCGCTCGAGATGGGATTCAAGGAGCAGAACCTTCTCACTGAGAAGAGCAGGCGCGACTGGCTCCGGTGGAAGGCGTGCCTGAACCCGGCCGACAGCTGGCTCGACACACCCGGTAACAGCGCGCCCCCGCCGCGGACAGCTGGTATTCCCTTCGATGACCCGCTGCACGTGAAATTCACGACTGGAACGATCAACATGAACGCCGTGAACGCCGGGGGAGACATATCGTCAGTCACGACCACGAGCGGACTCTCGTGGAAGTTGCCGGGACGAGTCGGTGATTCGCCGATCATCGGGGCGGGACAGTATTGCGACAACACGGTTGGCGCCGCCGGATCAATCGGACGTGGCGAGGCCAACATCAAAGTCTGCGGCGCCTTTCTCACCGTCGAGTTCATGCGACAAGGATTGTCGCCAGATCAGGCGTGCATGAAGACGATCGACAGAGTGATCGCAATGACCGAGCGAAGGCTGCTCGATCCGAACGGACGGCCGCTATTCGATCTGCAATTCCAGGCTGTATCGAAAGACGGGCGCTTCGGCGCGGCAAGTGCTTACGAGGGTTTTCAGTACGCGGTTGCTGATTCGAGCGGAGCGCGACTCGTTGCGATGCCGTTCAAGTTCCGGCGATCGGAGAGACCCGAGATGCCTGAGGTCAGCTGCCGCCGAGCTTGAAGGTGCCGACCAGCTCGGAGATCCGCGACGATGCATCGGTCAGCGCGTGCGCGACGGCCGCGAGGTCGGCGATGCTCCTGCTTTGTTCCTCGTCCGAAACAGCTACATCGTGTATCGCGCGCGAGAACGCGCTCGTGCCAAAAGATATGCTGGCCAGTCGCTGAGTCATGATCGAGATCAGCTCGTTCGAATCACGGACGGCTTTCTCGATGCGACCGCTCAGGTCTTCTCCTTCTACCGTACCCTCTTCGACCCTCGCCAGCGACTGGCGTCCGGCGCGCGTTGCCTCGAGAACCTGCTCGACCGTGGCAACCGTACGAGAGGTGGCCTCGCGGGACTGTGCGACGCTATCCAGCATTTCCTGAACGAGCGACGTCGTGCGCTGGGCGGCGTCGGCGGAGCTGCTGGCGAGACGGCGAACCTCGCTCGCAACAACGGCAAAACCATGTCCGTGCTCACCGGCGCGCGCAGCTTCCATCGCCGCATTGAGCGCGAGCAGCTTCGACTGACGTGCGATTTTCTGCACGAGCACGAGAAACGCTCCGATCTCGTCCACGGCCGCCGACATCGCATCGATTCCCTCGGCGCTCTCGAGCGCATCGGAAGCCAGAGACTGCAGTGAGCTCGCGGTGCGCTCGAGGCGCACCCGATTCTCGCGTGCCAGCTGCCTGAGTGCCTGGTCGCGCCGCAGTCCTTCCTGCGCGGCTTCGCGAAGGCTTCCCGAGATCTCGACCAGCTTTGTCGCTTCGGCGGTTAATTCCTTGATCGCGCGCTCGCGCGCGAGAGCATCCTGGCTCAGCGCATTGGTCGTCGCCGCTCCGTTGCGGGCGGATGCTGCCGCGGATACGGATGCCGTGGCAACCTGTGATGCCAGTTCGCTATTGTCGTCGGCGGAGCTACGCATTCTGCCAGCTACGCCCCTCAGCTCGGTGAGCATCGAAATCGTCGATCTCGTAAGGCGATCGACGGCCCGGTTGGAAACCGACGGACTGTAGTCGTTCGAGAGGTCACCCTTTGCGATCGCTTCGTGCGTGCGAGCGAGCTCGGCGGCCGGTCCAGTCACGTGCTGGCGAACAAAGATCAGCGCGGCAGAGACGGTGGCGGCGAGCGCGACCGCGATCCACAGGCCTGCAATCCCGAGCGCCGTCCCGACTCCGCCGACCGACAACAGGTCCTGGCGCGTTGCCGCAGGAATCTGACGCAAGATCTGCCAGCCGATTCCTCCGAGCCCGATGAGGAACACTGATCCGAAAGCGATGCTTATACCAAGTGCGCGGCGCTGCAACGCGCTGAACACGGGCTTGAGCAGGCCGGAGGAAGAACGGGGAACGAGTGGGAGTGGCGTTGCAGTCATCTTGAAGAGCGATTATTGAACGACTCGGTCTGGCGCGTCGGAGATGAAACTCCGTCACTCAGCCGCTAGTTTGTACCCATGGACAATTCGGCAACGCGGAACGACCCTCTCCCATCGGACGCCGTGACTTACGACCCGTCGGCGATCGAAGAGAAGTGGCAGCGCATCTGGCAGGAGCGTGGAACGAACCACACGGATCTGCAGCGCGCCCAAAGGCCGTTCTATGCACTGATGATGTTCCCCTATCCATCCGCCGAAGGACTCCACGTCGGGAATCTTTTTGCGTTCACGGGGAACGACATTTATGGACGATTCCAGCGTCTCATGGGACACAACGTGTTCGAGCCGCTCGGGTATGACGCCTTCGGGATTCATTCGGAGAACTACGCCCTGAAGGTTGGGGTGCATCCGATGGACCTCATCCCGCGGAACATCGCCAACTTCCGCAGACAGCTCGAGAGATCCGGGCTGATGGTCGATTGGCGCTACACGCTGTCGACGACGGAGCCCGAGTACTACAAGTGGACCCAGTGGCTCTTTCTACAACTTCTGAAGCAGGGACTCGCCTACAAGAAGCAGGCTGCCGTCAATTGGTGCCCGAAGGATAAGACCGTCCTCGCCAACGAGCAGGTCATCGGCGGTGCCTGCGAGCGATGCGGAACGCCCGTCGAGCAGCGTCTGCTCGAGCAGTGGTTCTTCCGCATCAGCAACTACGCGCCGAGGCTGCTCGAGAATCTCGATCACATCGATTGGTCGGAGACGACGAAAACGGCGCAGCGGAACTGGATCGGGCGGTCGGAGGGCGCGGAGCTGGCGTTCGAGACGCACGATGTTAAGGGCAACGAATGCGAGATACGCGTCTTCACTACCCGACCGGACACGATCTACGGGGCCACCTATATGGTGCTCGCGCCCGAGCATCCGCTCGTCGAATCGCTGACGAAGCCAAAGCAGAAAAAGCAGGTCGAGAGGTATCGCGAAAGTACGGAGAAGCAGGATATCGTGACCCGGAAGACGAGCACCGACAAGACGGGAGTGTTCACGGGCTCCTACGCCATCAATCCGGCTACGGAAAAGGAAATTCCGATCTGGATCTCCGACTACGTGCTGATGGAGTACGGCACGGGCGCGATTATGGGCGTTCCCGGCCACGATGAGCGCGATTTCGAGTTCGCGACGAAGTTCGAGCTGCCGATCGTGCGCGTCGTCTGCGGCGAGCGCGAGGATGCGAACACACCACTGCACAAGGCATTTACAGAGTGTGAATCGGGCACGTTGGTCAACTCAGGCGTGTTCGACGGATTCCAGGTCGAGGCAGCAAAGAAAGCAATCGTAGAGCTGCTCGCGAAAGGCGGCTCGGCCAAGCCGGTGGTGCACTATCGCCTGCACGACTGGTGCATCTCGCGGCAGCGGTACTGGGGTCCGCCGATTCCCATCATCTACTGTGAGTCGTGCGGAACGGTACCGGTGCCGGAGAAGGACCTCCCCGTCCTGCTGCCGTTCATCGAGGACTTCAAGCCGGACGACTCGGGAGTCTCGCCGCTCGCGCGTCATGAGGAGTGGTACCGCGTCGAGTGCCCGAAATGCGGCAAGCCTGGCCGGCGTGAGACCGATGTGTCGGACAACTTTCTCGACAACTCCTGGTATTTCCTGCGCTATCCGAGCGTCGGCCACGACGACGTGCCGTTCGAGAAGAACGTCACGAAGAAGTGGCTGCCCGTGAACTCGTACATTGGCGGCAACGAGCACGCGGTGCTGCACCTGTTGTATTCGCGGTTCATAACGATGGCATTGCACGACGCCGGGCACCTCGCGTTCGAGGAGCCGTTCACTCGGTTCCGCGCGCACGGACACATCATTCGTGAAGGCGCGAAGATGTCGAAGACGCAGGGCAACATCGTGAACCCCGACGAATACATCGAGCGTTGGGGGGCCGATGCGTTCCGTACCTACCTCATGTTCCTCGGACCGTATGAGCAGGGCGGCGATTTCCGCGATGCGAGCATCTCTGGAACGCGGCGTTTCCTCGACCGGCTGTTCGCGTCGGTCCAGAGCATGGCGGGCGATGGCGAAGCTGATCACGCCGTGATGCGGAAGCTGCATCAAACGATCAGGAAAGTTGGGGATGACATCGCGCGTCTCAGCTACAACACCGCGGTCGCCGCGATGATGGAGTACATGAACGTTCTCCGCAAAGGGGAGCGGACGCCCCACCGCGACGAGGTGCTGCCGCTCATTCCGCTGGTGTCGCCGTTCGCGCCGCACATCGCCGAGGAGTTGTGGGAGCAGACGGGCGGAACGGGGAGCGTGTTCGACTCGGCGTGGCCAAGCTTCGACCCTCGCCTCGCGCTGGAGGATTCGATCGAGCTCGTCGTTCAGGTCAACGGCAAGGTACGCGGCAAGATCACTGTGGCACGCGACATCTCCGAACAGGAGGCGATGGTTGTGGCACTGGCCGATCCGACCGTCTCGAGATTCACCACCGGCGATCCCAGGAAGGTCATCTTCGTTCCGGGAAGGCTGCTCAACATCGTCGTTTGACTAAAGCTGCAGTCAAACGTTCCGGCACCCCATCATTCGCTGTTGCAGAGCTACCACACTTCGCCTCGAGAACCGGCGAATCGGAGCCGAGTCGGACCGCCTAACTCATTGCTGCAACGCGCGTTGGGCGAGGCCGGCGAGATGGGTCGAGATCCAAGAAATGTCGGTGCCAAGCTTGCGCACTGAACGCCCAGCGGACCGCTCCGCGCCGGCCCGCGAGACAACGGATTCGACCCCCGCGCCACCCGTCCCGAGCCATGCTCACACACGAAGTTGAGTTCACGCCAGGCGTCTCAGAATCCAGTATCCTCTCGCGCGTTCGAAGCTTCGCGCAGGGGAACTCGTTGTACAGGCAACACGGTTATGTGCTCGACGGCGACGACAGGTTCTACGAGAAAGCGGCGCTCGATTCGAAGTACGTGGCCGCGATGATCGCCTTCGTCGAAGAGGAATTCGGCGTCCACGTCTCGGATTGCGAGATCAGCGAAGACAATCTCGGATCACTGCGCGCTGTTGCGCGGTTTGTCGCCAGCAAGCAGCCGTTCGCGGTGGGGTGAGCGCCTGGGTTTATTCGTACATCTCGTTGAGATCAGCATTTGCAAGGTCGACGAGGAACCCGCCGATCTTCTCCGTTGCAGCGCGGAGGAATCTCTCGCCCTTGTCCGGGGTTGCCGCTTTCGGGTTGCCGGTTCCGGTGTCGTCAGTAACCTCCGTCCAATGACGTGGCGCCCAGGCCCAGCCGTCGCGCAATCCGGCAATGCGAAACTTCCGCGCTTTGCCCGGACCGGCTTCCGACAACGGTCGCAGCAGATCCGGCTCCAATGACATCATGATGCTGGTCTCCATCTCTCCCGCGTGGTCGCCGGGCTCATCGAAGTAGTCGGCGCCCTTCACGCACGTCCACCAGTTGATGGTGCAGATGAAGAGATCGATGCGGGGCTGCAGCTCGCGAATCATCTGCCGGAAGTCGTTGCCGCCGTGTCCGTTCAAGACCAGCAGCTTTCTGATGCCTTGCCCGGCAAGAGCCGAGGCGATGTCGGTGAGCACCGCGAGCTGCGTGCTCGGGTTCATGTTGATCGTGAGCTCCAGATCGAGCTGACCGGTGTTCACCCCGAACGGAACAGTCGGCAGCACGACCACCTTGGCGCCCTTGTTCCACGCGATCTCGGCGGCGCGCTCAGCAAGCGCGCCGGTTTCGTAGTTGTCGGTAGCGTAGGGGAGGTGATAATTGTGCGGCTCGGTCGCGCCCCAGGGGAGAATCGCGACTTCGAATGGCGTGTCCTTGACCGCTTTCCAGTTGGACTCCGCGAGAACGAATGGGCGTGGTGGCATCAATGATGGTAGCAAAAAAGGAAGAGTCCGGCACCAGTGCGAAAGATCTCACGCTTGCGAGATCAGCAGGAGGGGCCAACATTGACCGATCGTCGCGTCCCGCTTCGTCCAGTCCTGCCGGAGACATCCTAATGGTGTTCCAGACTCATGGCCGTCGTTTGCTTGCCCTGTCGGGTGCTGCGCTCATGGTGTCAACACTCTCGTGCGGCAACAGTGATGAAAAGCCGCAGAACGAAGTCATCCGGCGCAGCGAGGATGTGATCGCGTCGGGATCGACGCCGACGGTGATGGATAGCGTGCCTGGCGATGCAATCCTGGCTGGTGGCGATGTGAGTTTCGGCGGAGTGACCGGCGGCGATTATCTCGGCGCAGGTGGGAAGCAGGCAATCACCGGACGCATCCACGGATCGCTCCGTGCCGTGGGTGGTGAACTTCACGTCGCGGCCGCGATCGATCGGAACACCACCATTGTTGGCGGCAGCGTGGAACTGGATTCCGCGACGGTCATCGGGCGGAACGCCTATATCGTAGGTGGGACCATTCAGGTCAAAGGCACCGTCCAACAGGGCCTCCTGGCGTACGGCGGCGCGATCATCCTCGACGGTGTAGTCGGCCGTGATGTCGAGGTCGCCGGGGGAGCACTTCGTGTTGGGCCGCACGCCAGGATCGCGGGGAACCTTCGCTATCGCGTCCCTGCTGGGAAGGTCCACATCGACCCTGCCGCGCACATCACGGGGACTGTTACGGCGCTCCCGGTCTCAAACAGGGGTCCCCTCTGGCGCGTGCTCTGGATACTCGGCTTCCTCCTGGTGGGCGTCGTCGTCGTGGCTCTTTTCCCGCGCTTTATGGCGGAGGCTGCGGAGATATTGCCCGAGCGTCCGGGCCGCTCGGCATTGGTCGGCCTGGGATGGGGCATCCTGGTCCCAATTGCCATTTGCATCGCGGCGATCACGGTCATTGGACTGCCACTCGCGTTCCTCACGGCCGCGGTCTACGTAGTCGTGGTATGCGTTGCCAGCGTTCCGTTCGCGGTCTGGCTGGGGCAGCTACTGCTTGGCGCGCGCGCACGCGCGGGGCGCGAAGGAGCACTCGTGAACTTTCTTGTTGGCGGGTTCTTTCTTCTCGTCGCGGGGATCATACCGGTGGTCGGTGGCTGGGTGTCTCTTATCGCTGGACTACTGGGGCTCGGTACGATCCTGTTAGAGGCCCAGGCGTTGCGCGCGAGGCAGCCGATCTAAGCTCCGCGATTGAACGAGAGGTGGACCGCCGGCTGACGACAATCGCAGTCTAGATAAGCCTGCCTACCCATCCGCCGACGTAATAGCCGACCAGCGCCACTCCGACGCCGACCACGAACATGTCGAGGCCCGACCGGAATGCTCCCCGGCCCGTGAAAACCGATCGCGCGGCTCCCACGAGGAAGTGCGAGAGCATCGCCACGGTAAACGAGATTGTTATGGCCGTCGCTCCCTGCCAGATGAGAAATGGAAATACGGGAATCACCGCGCCGAACGCGGTGGCGAGCCCAGTGATCCAGCCCTCTCTGAACGGTGACATGCTGAACTCGCCGATCTTGAGCTCCTCCTGCACCTGCTCCTTCAGCATCTGCTGCGGGTCCGCCATGATCTGCGTAGCAAGCGTGTGCGCGGAGTTTCGGTCCATACCCTTCGCTTCATAAATGATCGCCAGCTCATCTCGTTCGATCTCGGGCATCAGCTCGACTTCCGCTTTCTCCATTGATATCTCGTACTCATAGACCTCCCGCTCGCTCTTGCTGGCGAGGTACCCACTCGAGCCCATCGACAGGGCGTCGGCGATGAGACCGGCCATGCCGGCAACTACGACTGCCTGGTGCTGGTTCACAGTGGCCGCGCCGATCACACCCGCCACGAGACCGAAGTTCGCGGTGAGCCCGTCGTTGAATCCGTACACGACATTGCGCAGGAATCCGCCCGAAGACGTCTTGTGCCACGGCTCCCCGCCCTTGCCCGCGATCTCACCAAGCGTTGTAGCGTGATCAGCAGATTCGCGCGCGAGTACCAGGGCCTCGGCGCCGCCGGGCGCTCCGCGCGGCGTCTCGCGATGCATGTCGAGGTATGCTTTGACCTCGCGCCCTTCTTCCTCGAGGAGCATCGGCAGCAGGAAGCTCGGGCCGAACCAACGCCCGAATGCCGCCAGTAGTCGCGCGCGTCCGCTGGGACGGAATTCTGCCGGTGGATGTCCATGTTGTGACAGAAGATCGGACCAGACTACGACGTGCCGGTCTTCGACGTCGGCCAATCTGGAGTAGACGTCCTTCTTTTTCGGGTCCGGCTCCGCAGCGGCGAGAAGGCGATAGAGATAGGCCGCGTCCGCTTCGTCCTGCCAGTGGTGCTCGAAGGAATGGACGTCGATCTCGCGACTCTCTGGGGGTGCTTCGCGGGGCTCTAGGGTCGTCGACATTCTTCAATATCACCCGGCTGCGGCCCTTTTGCACCGGCGGCAACCCTTGGCTGTGCCTCGATGTCCTACGACACAGAACCATCAAGGGAGACAGAGATGAGGGCACTACTGCTTCTTTCCGCGGTAGCCGCGGCCTCCACCGCGACAACGCTGAACGCACAGGTGACAACGGCCAGGCCGGACTCGAGCTGCACCAATTATCCCGATGGACGCGTCGAGTGTCGCATCCTGCGCGGGGGCGGGCGCGGAGATTCCGCGCTGCGAAACCGGTTCTCCTATCGGATGGATTCGGCGATGGCAAAACGGGCGGCCCTGGGCCTCGAGCTCCGCACAACGGGAACCAGACGCGATACGCTTGGCGTCTTTGTCGAAGCCGTGACACCCAAAGGTCCGGCTGAGACCGCGGGCATCGTCGAAGGAGATCGCATCGCTTCGATTAACGGAGTGGATCTCCGCACGTCCGCGGCTGACACCGATGATTCGTACGCCAATGGACTCGCTGCACACCGTTTGAGCCGCGAAGTCCAGAAGCTGTCTCCGGGCAGCCGGGTGAATCTTCGGGTCTACTCGGGCGGACGGTTGCGGGATGTGCAAGTAACGGCCGGGAAGGCGAGCGACGTGATGCGACTCGGCAATCGGTTCAGATTCATGATGCCGGGGATGGAGGGCATGTTCGACGGCCCCGATGGGATGATGTTCGGGCCGGAGACGCAGATGCTGCGCGACCGCATCGAGCCGTTGATGAGAGAGCGCATTGAGCCGTTGATGAGAGAGCGCTTTGAGCCGATGCTGCGCGAGCGCCTGAACGACCTTCCGAACAGAATCCAGATTCGCGCTCCGATGCGGATCAGAACACCCGCCCCGGTGCGTGCGCTGCGGACCTACCGAGTCGATGCAAGCGACATCGAGCCCGTGTCGCCAGAGTTGATCAGGGAGCTTGTGGCGACAACAATTCGGAACGCTCAATCCGCGCTAAAGCAGCTCGCTGCGGACGGAATTTCCTAGACAGCTCGTCGGCGCGCTCCTGCCAGCGCGCCTCCATCAAACGGCTCGCAGACTGGAGGCGTTGCTCCACCGCTGAAGTACGGGGCAACGCGTCCTGTGTATCCGGACAGGAGAAGTGCGGGGGATGCTTCGGGTCCACCGCCGCATAGCCGATCCGCGGAAGCAGCTCGGTCGCGATCAGGACCAAACCGGTCAGGATGATGAGCAGGGACAGCGTGTGCATCTTCGGGAGCCGGTAGCGCCAGGTCGTGAATGCCACCCATAGGCCGCCGACGACAATGACGACTTCGACGCCGAGATACTCGAAGAACCCTACTCCGCAGGCGCGCTCGTAAGGCCAGATGATGAGTGCGGCGAAGAGCGCGAACACGAGGATCAATCGTGCTCCCCCGCCGATCATGGCCGCACGCTGTTGAACGCGCTCCTGGGCGCGCCGCTCCTCTTCGCTCTGCAGCTTCTTCATGGCAAGCGAAGGCTCGGGCGGGAGTCCGTCGAACTCCCGCTCGATCTTTTTCAATTGGACGGACCAGTCATCTTGGGCCATGGCGCTCCCGGCAATGGTCTCCCCTTATCTTTCTGACTCCGCACCCTCGTTACGGGCAACGAAAAATGAGTTTAGGCGAGATAGCCAGGGTACGGCTCGACAAATGGCTGTGGGCCGCGCGCTTCTTCAAGACACGAGCTCTGGCCGCGACGGCAATCGAGGCCGGAAAGGTAGAGGTCAACGGCGAGCGCGCCAAGCGATCCAAACAGCTTCAGGTTGGCGATTCGCTGCGCATCCGGCTCGGTCCGTATCATCACATTGTGACGGTACGCGCGGTCTCGGAGCA
>DATHGO010000052.1:0-6497 GCA_035317585.1 Gemmatimonadaceae bacterium
TCGTAGCTGAAATATCCAACGACTCCGCCCCAGAACTGACCGAGCTCGGGAGCGTCTGCCGGTTCATCTCTCTCGATGAGCGCGCCCAGATCCGCGAGCGGGTCGGCTGGCGTCCGTGCATTGTGCCATCCCCGCTCGCTCGTCCAATCTTCCACCACGCCGCTCGCGAGTCTCCACGCCGAGCGCGGCTCTGCTCCCAGATAGGTGTAGCGCGACCACGTCTCGCCGCCCGCGGGTGCGGACTCCAGAAGAAACGCGAACGGGCCGCGCCTCAGCTTGGCGAACGCCGACACTGGAGTGTCGGTGTCGAGCAGACAATCCTTCCACACGGGCACCAGCGTGGCACCAGCGGCTCTCCGCCTGAAATCCTCGAAGCTCATCGCTTCACCGTCATGATCGCCGCCTCAATCGCTCTCCCTCCAGTTCGACCAACAACTAATTTTCCCCCATGAAGCTTCGCCTATTTTCCGCGTTCGCGACGACTACCATGAAGCTTCGCCTATTACACGCGTTCGCGATAAACACCGTGGGGCTTCGCAGCGTTATCTGCGTTCTCGCGACAACCATCTCCACAGGCACCCTCGGCGCGCAGCAGACGTGGAACGATCCCCGAACGCGCGAGCTCGTCGAGCACGCCACCGCGCGGAGGGCCAGTCAGATCGCCGACACAGCGCTGGCCGACTACAAGGCTACGGCGCACGGTTACGTGACTTTCCTCGCACAATTTGGAGAGGGATTCCCCGAGCCGCCAAAAATCGTGAAGGCCGACGAGCTGGGGTTGGAAGTCTACTGGCGCGCTCCCGATCTGAGCAAGCAGCGCATCATGGGGCGCCGTGATACCCTGCTGCTGCCCACCGACATCAATTACCACCGCGATCATCTCGGCATCGTCCAGAACAACTTCAGGAACATCATCAGGATCGGCGAAGGCGATGAGGTTCAGGATGTTCCGCACCCCCTCTCGCCAACCGGCCTCGAGGTCTACGATTTCGCCATCCGTGACTCGCTTCAGATCAGGCTCGGGCCTCGTGTGCTCGACGTCTATGAGGTGAGAGTGCGTCCGAAGGACGACCGCCAGCCGCGCGCCGTGGGTGCCGTGTACATCGACCGCGAGACGGGAGAGGTCGTGCGCATGGCCTTCAGCTTCACGCGTGCCGCCCTCATCGACAAGGATCTGGAGGATGTGTCGGTCGTCCTCGAGAACGCGCTCATCGAAGGAAGATTCTGGCTGCCGCGTCGCCAGGAGATCGAGATTCGCCGCACCGGTTCCTGGCTCGATTATCCGGCGCGCGGCATTATCCGTGGCCGGTGGGAGATCTGCTGCTACCAGGTGAACACGGGCATTCCGGTCAGCATTTTCACGGGTCCCGAGATCGTGATGGCACCGGCGGCTGAGAGAGCACAGAATCCATTTCCGTTTACTGGCCACGTTCTGGATTCGCTGCCGCCCGATGTCAGGGCGGTAACAGACGAGGACGTACAGAAGGTTCAGGAAGAAGCGCGCGCTCTCGTTCGCGCCCAGGCTCTCGCGCGCAGCAAGAATCTCGTCTTCTCGGCGCGGCACGTCTCGGACATCGCGCGGTTCAACCGCGTGGAAGGCCTGGCTCTCGGAAGCGGATTCCTTCAGCGGGTCGGGTCTGGTTTCGCCGTCGCCGCATCTGGCCGCTACGGGTTCAGCGACGACGAATTCAAGGGACGCGGTGCGCTGGAGTACCGCACCGGCGCGGGGTCGTCGCTGACGCTCGCCGCCGAGCGTCAGTATCGCGACGTGAGCGACGAGCAGGAAACGTCGATGGTCCGCAACACCATCGCGGCGCAGGAATTTGGCAGCGATTACACCGACACTTACGACGCGCGTTCAGTCTCTCTGGCCGGATCGCTGGCGCGACTCGGGTGGCGGCCTTCATTCGAGCTTGCATACGAGCAGCACGAGCCGCTTGATGTTCACGCGCGACCGGCGGCGGGTCACTTTGAATCCACGATACCCGCCCTTTCGCTGCACGAGAGTCGCCTGACGCTGGGATTGGACAGAGGCGCGAGCCTGACGTTCGGCGGTTACGAGCTTGGGGCGCACCTGTCCGCGAGCGCGATCAGGAGCGAGACCCCCGGTGGTTCATCATCGGGCGAGTTCCTGCGACCCTCGCTCGGGCTCGATCTACAGAAGCCCTTCGGCTCGAGTCGGCTCCTCCTCCACACAATCGCCGCGGGTGTCTTCGGCAACGATACCGTTCCGTCACAGCACCTCGTCTACCTGGGCGGTCCCACCAGCGGCCCCGGTTACGATTTTCACGAATTTGTGGGACGGGGAGGGGTCAGCCAGCGGATCGAGTATCGCTTCCTCGCGCCCTTCTTCCCGATCCCGCTGGGAAGGTTCGGCCGCGCGCCCGGGACCTTCACCCTCGCGCCTTTCGCGACCGCTGTGTGGATCGACCGCTCCGCCCCTTTCAAGGCGCCCCGGCAAGGTTGGTATCCATCGGTCGGACTCGGCGCCCTTACCGTTTTTGACGTGTTACGGCTCGACGTTGCCAGAGGTCTCCGCGACGGGCGATGGACGTTCTCGGTCGACATCGGACGCGATTTCTGGAGTGTGCTCTAATCGAAGTAGAAAAGGAGCCTTGCCGGGTCGTTATTGAACGGCGTTATCGTCGTCCTTCATACGGGGGATTACCTAGAAAGACCGGGAATCAGGACCCCCTTTCGACCCACATCTGCAGCTAAGGCATTCATGCGCTCATTCCTCGATCTTCGCCGCGCCTCGTTGACGCTCGCGAGTCTCACCCTAGTGGCGGGTTGCGCCACAGCCACCAGGCATACGGCCGCTAACCGGGCAGTCCCAAACCGCTCTGGCGAGGTAGCGCGGCCCGCACTGCAAAAAGACGCGGTTGCACGCGCGCAAAGCGCATATGACGCCGGCGATTATCCAGCGGCGGGTGCACAGTTCGAGGCGATCGTCGCACAAGATCCTTCGCCTGCCTCTATCGCGGTTTTCCGGCTCGCGACCCTCCGCTCGTGGGACAACCAGTTCGACGAGGCGATCGCCCTGTATCGACGCTACATAGTTCTGGAGCCGCGCGACGCCGAAGGCCGTCTCGCACTGGCCCGTACCTTGGCTTGGCAGGGAAATTACGTTTCGGCGATCGCGACATACGATTCGCTGATCGCCACCAACCAGCGCTCCCGCGACGCTGTGATCGGCCGCGCACAAACCCTCGCCTGGTCCGGCCGATTGGGCGATGCGCTCGCGGCCTACAAGGGGTGGCTCCACGATCATCCAAACGACCGCGATGCATCGATCGAGTACGCGCGCGCTCTCGCCTGGAACGGCCAGTTTGACGAGTCCGAGGCCATGTACATGCAGTTGGCCAAAACGGGCAACGCCGCCGCAAAGAAGGGATTGGCGCGCGTAATCGGATGGCGAGGTGAGCTGGACCGGAGCGAGCAGACCTGGCGACAGGTGTTGGCGACCGACCCTCGGGATCCCGAGGCTCTTACCGGCTTGGCTCAGGTTCTCAGTTGGCAGGGCCGCCAGACCGACGCCGAATCGGCGCTGCAGCTCGCGTTGCGGGCAAACCCGGCGTACGGCGATGCACGCACATTACTTCGATGGGTCCAGGCCGATCTGAGGCCGAGCGCGACGATAACCGCAGTCAACATCAATGACAGCGACAACAATCGCGCGACGGTGCTCTCGGTCGATTACCTGGCCCGCGCGTGGTGGAACGGCGCGATCGGAGGCAGGTACACGGAACGCAGCGCGAATTTCGCGGCGATCGATTCGCGCGCGGACGCTGTCAATCTCTTCGCGCGGTGGCAACCCGGCACCAGCTCATGGCAGCTTCGCGCCGATGGTGGAGTCACCAGACATTCATCCACGTTCATTCCATCGACGGCTCAACAGCGGACGATCGGCAGCGGTGCGCTCCGCATCACCGGAAACGTTGGACGCGCGCTCACGGTTGGACTTAGCGGCTCACGAGCGCCCTTCGACGAGACGGCGCTGCTGATCGCCAACGGCGTTGTAAGCTCGGATGTCGCTGGTGAAGCCACGCTCGCCCTGCCGTCGCGCTTCACTCTCTCTGGCGCGGCAAGTCATGCCCGAATGACCGGAGGCTCGCGTGAGAACGCCCGAAACGCGTTCTCGTCCACACTTCGGTGGACCCAGAGCCGGAACTGGAGTCTTGCTGTCAGCGGGCGCCAATTCGGCTACGACACGACATCTGCGGATGGCTACTTCGCGCCACGGCGATACACTCTCGCAGAGGCAGGGGGTCGCGGACGCATCGGTGGCCAGCTAGGCTGGAATGCGGACGCAGACGTAGGACTGGGTCGCCAGAGTATTGAGTTCTTTGGTTCGAGTGCGGGATCGCGCCTGGCCGAACGTGCCGCAATGTCGCTGGGATATCGCTTCGATCCGGCTCGCGAAGTCAGCGCTGCTGGGGGCTGGGCGAACGTAGCCGGTCCGGGGCAGACGGGCAGCGAGTACAAGTGGTACACGTTTTCACTGCGCGCGCGAGTGGGTTTCTAGAGGTCGCATCCTCTGAGAGCAACGCTTCAGTCATGATCGTTGACGTTCAGAATCATTCACTTATGACTACCGGCCAGGGGCTGTGGGCGGGTCGGCTATGGATAGGCTACGGGCTGCGTCGCGAGCCGGTTCTGGTTTAAGCTCGGAGCCACTGGCCGACCCGCCGACCGCCCCCGGCCGGGAGTCATATGTTGCACTTCCCCTAACCGTCACCTACCGTGCGGTCGGATGTTCAGGGATTCCCGCGAAAGTCCGCTGCATCGCCGCGAACAACGGTTTGACCTCCGCGTGCCACTGCGGGGTTTCCCACGGTTGCCAGCTCCACGTCGGAGGTTCCGCGAATTTCGACGTGCCCACACCACGAGGTAAATAGTCGCCGCCTGAGCGCGGGTTGGACGGATCGTAGCTCTCGACGATGAATCGGAATCCGTCCGTTGTTGCGCCCGAGACCTTTCCGGTGGAAGTATTGCCAGCGAGCACGCTCCGCGTCGAAGGATCCAGGAGCTGAAGCATTCCCCATGGGAGCCGCACCTCGATTACTCCCGTTCTCGTGTCGGCGAACCAGTCTGCGAGCGAATTGTCAGCTTCACGCGCGTAGAGCAATCGATTGCGGTTGTAGCTGACGGCCGGATAGATCGAGCCGTCACGTCCGATTTTCCGCCTGTTCGGAACCACGACCAGAGAATCCCACTGTCCAAGATCGTTCCCGACGATCCGCACGGCAGGATTGTATACGTACTGAATCGCCGGCGGTTTGCTACCCGGGATCGCTACGGGACGATAAGGATTGTAGAGATGATCGACCAGCAGCTGGCTCGCCTGCGGCCCACCGAGGTCGAGGACAAACTCGAGCCCGACTGGCGCGCGCGAACCAGTGTTTGGGAGTTGCGTGTCACCGAGATTGCGACGATAGGTGTCGATCCCGATCTGGTAGTGAGCATGGGCCCAGTCGATTCGCCCGACGTCGAGTCGCAGGTAAACGTAGGCCTCATCCTGCGCGACGCGCAGCGATTTGAGTTGGAGCGCCGCTGGTCCGCTGAAGCGAGACCCAGTCGCGCCGTAAAGCACGGGTCGCCCCCGCCAGTCAGAGGTGTCACCGTCAATCGTGATTTTCGAGCCCTTGCTGCCCGCGCGCATCGCCACGACCCCGTAGTTCTCCTCGGCGTCGAGTGGATTGAGCCAGAGTCTCTTCCGTTCAGGCGGATACTCGAAGTCGGACACGATCCAGTTCTTCTTGAACCATTCGTCGATGAGCGCGAACAGACCCGCTCCCGCTGCCCCCGACGCGTAGATATCCCGCGTCAGCCGCGCATCAACCAGCGCCTGCTGATGCTCGGACAGACCGCCGTGATTCCAGCCCTGTGGCTGGAAGTGTCCAATGCCGCGCGAGGAAGGTACGCCGTACTCGCTGATCACGACCGGCATGTCCCCGTGATGTGCGACCAGCTCACGTAAGTATCCGAAGTAGTTGCTCGAGCCCTCGGGCGAGCGGGCCTTCAGGTATCCGGGATCGACCAGGAGAAAGTCGGGATAGTACGGGTACGCGTGGTAGGAAGCGAAAACTCCAGCTGGAAACCCATCCGTCGCACGCATTCTTACGGCGTCAAGAGACACAGTGTCGTTGTCATATTCCTTTGGCACTTCGACGATCTTCTCGCCACGTGCTTTGAGCATCGCGATCTCTCGAGCCTTGGTGGTCTCGGTCGTGTGCATCAGCGGATCGAGCGTTGGCCAATTCGTGTATGCAATCGGCCGCTGCGCGTTGTATTGCTGCATCTCGAAGTTCACGAGATAGTCACACTGCTCAGCAAGCCACGCCTCGAGCGGATTGCCGCTGCGCAAAGTGATATACGGTCCGCTAAAGCTCGTTCGATTTGGCCGCGAAGCGTTGTAAGCGACGACCGAGTACGGCTCCCACTCCCGCCCGATGATGTAACCAAGGGTCCACTGCGACACATCGGCGCGGTACACG
>DATHGO010000053.1:0-13594 GCA_035317585.1 Gemmatimonadaceae bacterium
CGGGATGCGTGGCGCGCGAAGGCGACGGGGTTAACAAATCCTGATATTGCCAGAATCGCCCCCGCGTTCCGACTGGATGCGGGGGCGTTTCGTTTTTGGTCACCGGGACAGGCGCGCCCCATGACCAAACAAAATTCGAGCGCCGATGGAGGACCGATGAGGAAGTATTACCTGCTCGTAAGCGACTTCGATCAGACCCTGAGCTTCAACGATTCAGGACTTGTTCTGGCCGAGATGCTCGGCATTCCGAATTTTCAGGAAAAGGTCGCCAACCTTTCGCGCCTGAATCTGGTGCAGTCCGGCGCGGAGCTCACCTATCTGCTGCGGCACGATCCGGATTTTCGCCGCGTGCGGCAGGACGACCTCATCGAGGTTGGTCGTCAGATCCGCCTCAAGAGGAACATCGCGCTGCTCGCCGAGTTCCTGAAGGATGGGATCGACGGCTTCAGGTTCGACTTCTACGTCGTGTCGGCCGCCCCTTGGTTGGTGGTTCACTCAGCGCTACAGGGACTTGTGCCCCCCGATCACATCATCGGCGCTCATTTCGGTTTCAGTGAGGAAACCGGCGAGGTTGAATCGATCATTCAGGTTCCCGCCGGCTATGGAAAAGTCGCCGCGGTCGACTCGTTACGGATCCGCCTCGGCGTTCCCAGCGATCGTGTGGTGTACGTCGGCGACGGAAGCTCCGACATTCACGTGATGCTACACGTAAATCGCGGTGAAGGTCTTACGATCGCGGCGTCGGAAGCGAGGCACATCGCGCAGATCGCGCGGCGAACGGTGATCAGCGACGATGCACTTAGCGTTCTGATTCCGATCCTGGAAGAGATAGCAGGCTACGATCCGAGCCAGATTCGTCTGGTGTTCGAGGAACAGGGGCTGCTGATTCAGGAATGGGACCGGGTCCGGACAGACTGGCTCACAATTCGGGACGGGTCGGGGATGACCGTTGAGCCGGCGGCGTAATAGAAAGAAACCAACAGCGAGAAGAGTTAGGTTGTAGGTCCGAGGTAATAGGTAGGAGGTTGGAGGTAGAAGCGCCGCGTGGTGCGCGTTTACCTCGTGCCTCGCCCCTTAGTACCTCGGACCTTCTACCTTACTCTTCTCGCAGTTGCAGTTAGTCCCTCTCAAATGCCCTAACATGATCCACTACCTAGGCTACTTCGCGGGCTTTCTCACCGTCGCGTCGTTTCTTCCCCAAGTGATCAGAACGTGGAGGACCCGCCACACGCGCGACCTGTCGCTCGGGATGTTCGCCCTCCTCGTGACCGCGAGCACGCTGTGGATCATTTACGGGATCGTCATCGGAAATTGGCCGGTGATCCTCACCAATCTCGGCATGGTGGCGTTGAACGGCGCGATTGGAGTGGCCAAGCTCCGTTTTGGATGATGCGAAAGCAGGTACTTCTCAGTTGGAGTGGCGGCAAGGACAGCGCGCTGGCGCTCCAGGCGCTCCGGGCTGATCCGCAGATTGAGGTTGCGGGACTTCTCACCAGCGTCACCCGCGACTATGAGCGCATCAGTGTGCACGGAGTACGGCGATCGCTTCTGGACCGCCAGGCGGAGCGGCTGCGCCTCCCTCTCTTCACCATCGAGCTCGACCCGGTCACCACGAACGACGCGTACGAGAAGGCATTTCTTTCCGCGCTCGAACGAGTGCGACGCGAGCTGCCCGGCGTCACCGCGATAGCGTTCGGTGATCTGTTTCTGGCCGACGTCCGCGCCTATCGCGAGAGGCTGCTGGAGTCCACGGGTTTTGAGCCAATGTTTCCGATCTGGGGGGTCGACACCGCCGAACTTGCTCGCAGATTCGTCCGCGACGGATTCGCGGCCAGGATAGTGTGCGTCGACACGACGCAGCTGGACGGTTCATTTGCCCACCGGGTGTTCGATGATTCTCTTCTGGCCGACCTTCCGACTGGTGTCGATCCGTGCGGGGAGCGTGGCGAGTTCCACACGTTCGTGTCCGATGGTCCGGGCTACGACGGACCTGTTGAGTACACCGTCGGCGAGACGGTACTGCGGGAGGAGCGCTTCGCCTACGGTGACTTGATTCCCACAACTCGCCCGCAGCCACCGGCCGACCCGCCGATAGCACCCGGCCGGTAGTCTTCAGTTGCAGTTCAAGAGCGCCTGCTGCTCTATAGATTTCTGTCATGCCCCGCATCGTATCCTTCCTGCCCGCCGCCACTGAGATCACCTACGCTCTTGGCGCGGGCGGGGACCTCGTCGGGCGTTCACATGAGTGCGACTATCCGCCGCAGGTTCGCTTGCTACCGGTCGTCAGCAAGCCCGCTCTCCCCCTCGAGGGACTGTCGCAGAAGGAGATTGACCGTGCCGTCGCCACGCACCTCGCGACCGGAGAGAGCCTCTACCGTGTCGATGAGGTCCTCCTCGACGAGCTTCATCCGGACATCGTCTTCACCCAGGATCTGTGTCAGGTCTGCGCCCCCTCGGGAAATGAGCTCGGTAGAGCCCTGAATGAGATGTCACAGCCGCCCCAGGTACTGTCGCTCACGCCTCGCAACCTGGCAGAGATCGCGGAGAACATCCTCGCGATCGGCGACGCCACGGGTCGAAACGAGGCGGCGCGGCAGCTCGTCGAGGAGAGTCGCAACCGCATCGATAGAGTAGTAGCAGCCGTCGCTGGCGCGCCTCGCCGTTGTGTCACCTTCCTCGAGTGGACGGAGCCGCTCTTCTGCGGGGGACACTGGGTCCCGGAAATGGTCACGGCGGCGGGCGGAGAGGATCCGCTCGGCCAACCCGGCGCCGACTCGCAGCGAATCACCTGGGACGATGTGGCCGCGTCGGAGCCGGAGATGCTCATCGTGGCGCCCTGTGGATACGGCTTGAAGGAGGCGATCGAGGTAGCGAGGCGTCTGCCACGAATCACCGACGCGGAAGTCTACGCTGTCGATGCGAACGCGTACTTCGCGCGCCCGGGTCCGCGCGTGGCGGAGGGCGTTGAGCTGCTCGCGCATCTCTTTCATCCCGATCGATTCACGTGGCCGCACGAATACCAGCCTTGGGCGCGAATCGCCTGACGTCGTTTACTTACCGATAGAAACTGCGGCGCCCTTGTCGCAGCACCATCACCTTGTCATTGTTGCGGGCAACGACGATCAGTGTCTCTCCATTTGCGCCGCGCAGCGACTTGATGTCGCGCACCTCCCCGTCGATCACGAGATTGCTTTGCTCCATGTCGACGGGCGTGAACCCGCCCTTCCCGTCCCCGCGCAGCATTAATCCGTAGCTGGCGTCGTAGCGACCCAGCATCGGAATTACTCCGTAGAAATTTCCGCCGACAAGCAGATCTGTTTTGCCGTCGCCGTCGAAATCCCCCGCCAACGACGCGTAGATCGGGGCGAACTGTGCCTCGGTCGGGAGCGGCTGCAACGTGAACGTGCCGTCGCCGTTGTTGAGGGCAACCGCGCTCGCAAACGTGTACACTTCGCGAACCTGCGCCTGCTTGAGGTCAGCTGCCGGGAAAATGTCCTCGACGCGGCTGGCACCGAAACTCTTGTACGACGGGTACTTGCTGAGGAGCGACGGAATCTTCTTCACCAATTCGTCCCGACCCGCGACCGGATAGCTCACTCCATTCTTGTAGAAGGTGAGTATCTGCTCGATGTTTCCGCCGCCCGAGTGCGAGAAATCGTTGATGTAAAGACGCGCGGGCTTCTTTGTGGTCGCGCGCAGATAAGAATTGAGTCCGAGGTTGCCGAGCACGAGATCCTGCCGGCCGTTGCCCCGCAGATCGACCGCCTGGACGCTGTTCCACCAGCCGTTGGTACCGGATAGACCCGCCTCCTTCGTCCGGTCGACGAGTTTGCCATTCTCGTTATGGAAAACGCGCACTGGCATCCACTCCCCGGCGACAACGAGATCGAGCTTTCCATCGTGATCGTAGTCGATCCACGTAGCGGACGACACCATTCCCGCCTCTGACAGCTCGGGAGCTTTCTCGAGAGTCACGTCGATGAAGTGACCGCTGCCGTCGTTCCGCAGCAGATGACTCTTCGGTATGAGCCCGTAACTCCTCGACACCACTCGGCTCCCGAGAAAAAGATCCGGGTGACCATCGCCGTCGAAATCACCAACGGCCACACAGGAGCCATTCTCGAAGATGTCGGGAAGCGCGTCACGCGCGCGTTGGAAGTTTCCGCGGCCGTCGTTCAGGTACAGGCGAGGGCGCAGAGCATCCTGCTCGCCCCAGAATTCGTTCCCGCCGCTCACGACCAGCAGATCGGGATTGCCATCCCCGTTTGCATCGAAGAAGGTGGCGCCGATGTCTTCCGACAGACTGTCGGCGGCGAATGCGGGCTGACTGCTGGCGCGGAAAGTTCCGTCGCGCTGCTGGATGTAGAGCCTTCCTGCCTGCCACTTCGCCCCGCCCACGTAAAAATCGTCCAGCCCATCGCCGTTGACATCGGCCACCGCCAGCCGCGGTCCTTCGGTCGACAACAGGTGCGGCATCAGCGGCTCGCGATTCCAGTCGTAGAAGGTGTCTTCCTCGTGCTTGAAATCGACGCCGGTCCTGGCGGTGACGTCGGTGAACATTGGCAGCGCCACCGGCTGTCCGCGCGCGGCCCGAGCTGGCCCGCTCGAACTCCGATACTGGTATGATCCCGAGGCGTCCGTCTGCGAGAGCGTGAGGATCCTGTCTCCCTCCAGATTCGTGAGCGTCTGGAAGCGATGATCCGGCCAGACGACGGTGAGAGAGTCGATCCTGCTGGATGGGCCAAGCCCGAAGTGGAGACGCGGATCGACGGATGAGAGGAAGCCGCGCGTAGGCATCTGCTCCACTATCTGCTTCTCGCCTCTCTGCGTTATCTCGACCTTCGCGCCGATCCCGGCCGTGTTCGCGCCAGAACCACGGAGCTGCACCGTCAGGTAGTGATTCTTGTTGATCTCGCGCGCGCGACTTCTGTAGATCGACGCCGGCGCGTTGATGTTGTTCACGACCAGATCGAGGTTCCCGCTGTTGTTCAGATCTACGTACGCCGCGCCGTTCGAGAATCCTGGCTGCGCCAGCCCCCACGCCTCGGCCATGTTCCTGAATCTGAGATCGCCCTCGTTCTGAAATGCGTAGTTGGCAATCGGGACCTGAGGCATCTTCTGCAGCAACCGGAGATTTCCCTGCGTGATCGTGTCGTGCAGCGTGGCCTGCACCGCTTCGTTGCCGACGAAGCTGATGTAGTCCATGTCGTTCGGCCGGCGGTAGATGCCGTTGGTGATAAACAGGTCCTTTCTGCCATCATTGTCGAGGTCGGCGAAGAGCGCCGCCCAGCTCCAGTCAGTGGCGAACACGCCGGCGAGGTAGCCGATCTCGCTGAACTTCCCCTTGCCGCGATTGAGTTGCAATGCGTTGCGCGCGTACTGCGGCTCGTAGCCCGCCTGCAGCATCAGGTTGTAGACGTTGAAGGTCTCCGCATTCGCGGACGTCTTGAGGATGTCCTCGCGCTCGGGGAGCATGTCGAGCGAGATGATGTCGGTGCGGCCATCGTTGTTGAAGTCGGCGGCGTCCACACCCATAGAGAATCTGCTCGTGTGTCCCGTCTCCTTCGCTATCGATTCAGTGAACGTCCCGTTGCAGTTGTTGATGTAGAGGTAGTCGTTCCCCTGGAAATCGTTGGCAACGTAGATGTCCGGACAGCCATCGTTGTTGAAATCGCTAGCCACGATGCCCAGGCCGTACCCGTCGATACCGTCGTGCAGCCCGGCGGCGTCGGTAACATCGGTAAAGTGGCCACCGTCGTTCCTGAACAAACGATCGCTGGTGCGCGGACTCTTCGGGCTTCCCTGCGCCTGCGGCCGCTGGGTGTGCGTCGAGTGATCGAGGAGATACATATCCAGGTCGCCGTCCCCGTCGTAGTCGAAGAACAGCGCCTGAGTGTTGTAGCCGACGCGATCGAGCCCGTACTGCTTCGTGCGGTCGGTGAATGTCCCGTCGCCGTTGTTGATGTAGAGCACGTTGCGTCCGTGGAGCCCGAGGTAGTCCGCACCCGAGACGTAGATGTCGATCTTCCCATCTCCGTTGACGTCCGCCATCGTGACGCCCGTCTTCCAGCCAATCGAATCAGCAACGCCCGCCTTGTCGGTGATGTCCTCGAACTGATAATTGCCCTTGTTGCGATAGAGCTTGTTGGAGCCGAGGTTCGAGGTAAAGTAGAGGTCGGGCAAGCCATCACCATCGACATCGCCCACTGCGACACCGGCCCCGTTGTAGTAGTAGAGATAGTTGAGGATGTTGAAGTCCGGCTTCTCCGGCAGGGTGTTGGCGAAGGTGACGCCGGTCGCTTCTGGCTTCAGCAGCTCAAACAGCGCTGGTGAATGCGGCTCGCGGCTGCATGCGATCAATCCGCACACAGCCGCGACTATCCATTTACGCACTCGCTACTTTGCGGGCGTAAAGCGAATGGCCTGCCCGCCGCCCGGCGCCAGCACGACACTCAGGTTGGTGCTCGAATCCACAGTCCTCTTCGAGATGCTAACCGGCAGCGGGTTCGTCGACCAGTTTGCCCCCGGGCCATCAGCGTAGATCTCGGCCGTGTACTTCCGTCCCGGCGTCAGAAAGTTCAGCGGAACGCTGAAGGTGCGACCTTCCTCGTCGGTGATCGCGCCGAGGAACCAGTCGTCGCTGTTCTTCGCCTTGCGCGCAACGATGACATAGTCGCCGATACGGCCATCGATCGTCTTGCTCGTCTCCCAATCGACCGCCACGTCGCGGATGAACTGGAACGCCGGCTTCCCCACGTAGTTCTCGGGTAGATCCGCCGCCATCTGCAGCGGCGAGTAGATCACGACGTAGAGCGCGAGCTGTTTCGCCAGCGTCGTCCTGGGGTGCGACTCCTCCGGCCGGCGCGGACGGCCGGTGCCACGCTCGATCAGGAGATCGAAGATGCCCGGCGTGAAATCCATGGGACCGGCGAGCAAGCGGGTGAAGTAGAGATTCGTCTCGTGCTCGGGGGGATTGCCGCCCTCGCCGCCCCACGCGTTGTATTCCTGTCCGCGTGCTCCTTCCCTGCTCATCATGTTCGGATACGTGCGACGCTCGCCTGTGTCGTGGATGGGCTCATGGACATCCATCATGATGTGGTACTTCGCCGCGGTCTCGAGCACCTTGCGATAGTGCCGCACCATGAACTGCGAGTGGTGCGAGTTTCCTTCCGGCGTGGTGTCGGTGACGTACCCCGATTTGATCGCATCGAGACCGAGCGAGTGATAGAGCGCGAACGCGGCTTCCATCTGCCGCTCGTAGTTCACGATTCCGCCCGACGTCTCGTTGTGGACGATGATTTTGACTCCCTTCGACTGTGCGTACTTCGCGAGGCCCGGTAGATCGTAATCCGGGTACGCCTGCGTGAACGAGAATGCATTGGCGTTCTTGATCCAGTCTCCATCCCACCCAACGTTCCATCCCTCGACGAGCACGCCGCCGAGTCCATTGGCCGCGGCGAAGTCGATATAGCGCTTGGTGTTCTCCATCGTCGCGCCGTGTTTCGGTCCCGAGCTCCACGTCATTGTATTGATGTGCATCCCCCACCATATCCCGACGTACTTCATCGGCTTGATCCAGCTGACGTCCGAGATGACGCTTGGTGGATTGAGGTTGAGCCCCAGGACCGATGGCGAGAGATCGGCGGCGCGGTCGGCGAGTTGAATTGTGCGCCACGGCGTCACGAATGGCGTATGGCCGCGCACCTTGTCTCCGTTCTGCCAGGGAGCGAGCGCGACGTGCAGCAGGCGGCTGTCCATGCGCGGGCCGGCCAGATTCATTCGTGCGTAATCGACGAGATTTGCCTCGTGGATCACCATAAACGTCTTGCCGTCGCGGGTCTGCATCGTGAGCGGCGTTTGAATACTGTCGATGACGCTGACCGGCGATGACGAATACAGCATCTCCGAGCGGTCGAGTCTGGGCCTGTTGGAAGGAATCCACCAGGCTTTCGCGTCGTCCGCGAGATTGAACTGCGTGAGCTCGTCGGAGATCACGAATTCTCCGAGAGCGGCTTGCGTCGGAACTTCGTAGCGGAACCCGATGCCATCGTTGAAGGCGCGGACCACCAAATCGAAGGTCCGTCCGGGAGCCGCCGTCTCGACCACCGATACGCGCAGCTGGTTGTGGTGATCCCGCACTCGGGCGACCTCGCCCCACGGCTGCGTCCACGTCTCATCGTGCGTCGCCCTCTTGCTCCCCGTGATCCGGAGACCGTCGCGCAGCGTCGGGGCTCCTTTGAATTCGAAGCCGAGCATCGAAGGGAGAAGGAGGGAGCGGCCGTCTCTGCTGAGGATGTAGTAGAGTTTTCCTTCATGGACCGCGACGCCCACCTTGTTCCTGCCATCCGGCGAAGCGACGCTGATGGTGTCCTGGGCCATCACGGAAGAAGCGGTGAGCGTCACCAATAGGGCGGCGAACGTCATTCCGCGGGTCCAGCTGGGCACGTACATCTTCATCTCATTCTCCATTTGTGAAATCAGCGAAACATGGCGCGTCGCCATTTGCGACTGCGGAACGCTCATCGAGCAGCTAAACAAAGAAAACAATAGCGGGCATAGCTAATGCAGCTATCTTATTTACAGCTCTTTTGGCCTTGCGCCACAGTCATATGGCGTCATTAACGCCGCGCGTAGCTCTGTCCTGCGCTTTGCTCGTCGGGCTCTTCTCCGGATGCGCCTCCAGTAATACCGCGCGCCCGGGTGAAAGCGATCAGCCTGCGCCCTCTGTTCCCCCACCGAGCGCCGGCACTACAGTAACAGCCGACGACCTCGAGCGCGCCGGAAACGATGCGATCGAGAAGACACTCGCCGCCAAGGTTCCCGGCGCGTTGATCACACGGACAGCAGATGGGGGCATTGCGATCCAGATTCGCGGCCAGACGTCCCTGGCGGCCAACACCCAGCCCCTGTACGTGATCGACGGTCTTCCGATACAACCCGGGCCTGGTGGGGCGCTGCTCGGAATCAATCCACACGACATCGCCACGATCGAAGTGCTCAAGGATGCCGCCAGTTTGTCTTATTACGGCCTGCGCGGCGCCAATGGCGTGATCATCATCAAGACCAAGCACACGACCAATTAGAGGCCTTCTCATCGCTTGCTGTCGGCTCCTGCCGCGGCTGCGCTCGCGCGGAAGATAAAAGGCCTATCGTTGTTGCGGGACACGATGTAGACGCTCCCCTTGCGGGTTCGAACGCGCTGGATGTCGCGGGCCTGTCCAGGAACGAAGAACCCGCTCTCGAGCTCCCTCACGGGAGTGAAGTGGCCCTTACCGTCGCCGCGCAGGTATAGGCCATATCCGGCGCTCATCTTCCCGATCTCTGGTTTGACGCCATCGAAGTTTCCGGCCATGAGCAGGTCCGCTTTCCCGTCGCCATCGATATCCGCCGCCAGAATCCCGTACATGGGCGCAATCTGCGCCTCGAGCGGCAGCGGCACCAAGGTGAACGTGCCGTCGCCGTTGTTCCTCGCCAGACTCGTCGCGAAGGTATAGGCGTTCTTCACCACCGCGTCGGTGAGGTCCTTCTGGGGAATGACATCCGCCACGGTCTGCTTTGCGTAGTCCTTGTAATTGGGGTAGCGGTCCTGCAGGAAACTCAGCGACCGGAGCAGATCGTCGCGCAACGCGAGCGGGTACTGCTTTCCGTTGTTGTAGTAGGAGACTATCTGCTGCACGAAGCCGTTGTGCGCGAAATCCTTCACGTACATCGTCACCGGCTCTTTTTCCTTAGCCTGTAGCCGGGTGTTGAGGCCGAGGTTGCCCACGATGAAATCGACCCGGCCGTGACCCGCGAAATCCCCGGCAATGATGCGGTTCCACCAGCCGTTGCTCTTCTCGAGCCCGGGCACGTTCATCTTCTCAAGCTTTCCGTGACCGGCGTTGTGGAAGATCGTGATCGGCATCCACTCGCCGACGACGATGAGATCGGGCCGGCCATCTCCGTCGATGTCCTTCCACATCGCATCGGTGACCATGCCAATGTGCGAGAGGCCAGGCGCGGCTTTGTCGGTGACGTCCGTGAACTTTCCCCGGCCATCGTTTCGCAACAATACACTCTGGGGATCGATGCCGTAGCGTCCGGGAACGCTCCGCCCGCCGACGAACAGATCGATCGCGCCATCGCCGTCGAAATCCGCCGCCGCCACGCGCGACCCGCTCAGCGCGAGAGGTGGGAGGGCGCCGACCGCTTTCCTGAAATTCCCCTTGCCATCATTCAGGTAGAGCCGGTCTTCTAGCGGCGATGCGGCGTCGGAGAACTCGGTGCCGCCCGTGACAACGTAGAGATCGGGATGCCCATCTCCGTTTGCGTCAAAGAACACAGCGCCGATGTCCTCTGAGAGGGCGTCCTGCGCCAGCAGCTGCTCATTGCTCTTCACGAACCCGCCATCCGGTTGCTGGATCAGGATCGCGCTCGGCTGATCCTTCGCGCCACCGATGAAGATGTCGTCGAGTCCATCGCCGTTGACGTCCGCCACCGCCATCAGCGGACCCTCGGTCGAGAGCATCTTCGGCATCAGACGCTCGCGGTCAAAATCCACGTAGTCGTTTTCGTGGTGAACGAATGGGAATGTGGTTTGTTGCGTGACGTCCGTGACCAGCGGCCGCACGGGCTGCAAAGGAGCGACGATTCCCTTGGCCGATTCCGACTGCTTCACCGTGATGCGCTGATTGGCGGCAACGTTCTTCACGTTGCTGACGCGCCCGTCAGGCCAAGTCACAATAACCGTCTGCACCGTATCAATCTTGCCGAGTCCGAAGGTCAGGATGTAATCGACGCTGGACTGGAATCCGCGCGTTGGGGAAAGCTCCTGATAAAGGGTCTGCTTTCCGTTCTGAAGCGTCACCTTCGAGCCGATACCAAACCTGTTGTGTCCTTCGCCATCGAGCTTCACCTGGAGGTAGTGATTGGCGCTCAATAGCGTGCGAGCGTTGTTGCGATAGATGAACGCCGTGTCGTCGACGTTGTTCACCACCAGCTCGAGCGCGCCATCGCCATCCAGATCCGCGTACGTCGCGCCATTCCCAAAGCTGGGCTTGTCCAGTCCCCAGTTGGCTGTCTCATTGGTAAAGGTGAGATCGCCCTTGTTGCGGAAGACGTAGTGCTCGAGCTTCGTCGAGGTCGTCGCGTCCGTCAGCGCCTTGTAATCGACTTTCTTCCCTTTGTTGGCCGTCAGCGTTGTCTGCTGGTTCGCGAGGAAGGCGACGTAATCCTGCGACGTTACGTCCCTGGCGAGGCCGTTGGTGACGTAGATGTCCTTGTAGCCATCCAGATCGAGATCCGCGAGGAGCGCGCTCCAGCTCCAGTCAGTGCGGGCCACGCCGGCCATCTGCCCGATGTCGCTGAACGTTCCATTGCCGTTGTTCAGCTGCAGCATGTTTCGCATCAGCTGGAAGTGGAATCCGTTTTTGACCTTCGCCTGATAGGTATCCCATCCCTCGAACGTCGACGTGGTCCTGAGCCGGTATTCGTCCTCCGGCAGCATGTCCGTCGTGTAGATGTCCGGCCAGCCGTCGTTGTTGATGTCGGCGATGTCCAGCCCCATCGAGAAGTACGAGAGATAGGGCATCTCCCGGTCGAGCCGCTCGTCGAACGTTCCGTCGTGGTTGTTGATGTAGAGGTAGTCGCGCTCGAAGAAATCGTTCGAGACATAAATGTCCGGCCATCCATCGCGATTGACGTCGCTCACGACTACGCCAAGGCCGAAAGCGATCTCGCCACCGAAGATTCCGGCCTTCGCGCTCACATCCGTGAAGTGGCCGTTGCCGTCGTTGTGGAACAGCTTTTGTCCGCCGAGCTTGTCCCGAATGTTGCGGATGTTGCGGATGCCGAAGCTGTTGGCCGGGCGGTAGGAGTTTTCGACGAGGAACATGTCCAGATTCCCGTCACGGTCGTAGTCGAGGAACGTGGCCTGCGTCGAGTACCCTTCGTCTGCGAGTCCGTACTGTGCCGCCTCTTCCTTGAAGGTCGGAATACCGTTCGCGTCGAGCCCCTGGTTGATGTACAGCTCGTTCGCGCGGCGCTTGCCGGCGATGTTGCCGGCGTAGCAGACGTAGATGTCGAGCAGACTATCGCCGTTCACGTCGGCGAAGGTGACGCCGGTCGCCCAGGATCCTTTGCCACCGACGCCCGCTTCGTCGGTGATGTCCTGAAACTGGAAGTGGCCCTTGTTCAGATAGAGCTTGTTCCCGTGTTGGTTCGAAGTGAGCATCACCTCGGGAAGGCCATCTCCATTCAGGTCGCCGGCCGCGACCCCGCCGCCATTATAGAAGTTGCGGTAGGTGAAGACGTTCAGCTCCGGCGTGGCTTCGACGCGATTCTCGAAGCTCACTCCCGTGTAGCTGGAAGGAAGCAACGTGAAGAGACGACCGTCCACCGGTGGGGCGGCAGTTCTACCGCTGGCGATTTCCTGCTTTTTCTCGTTGCCGCCGCACGCGGCGGCGAGATAGAACGCGGGAAGGAGATAGCAGAGCCTCAGACTCAAGGCCGAATTCATGAAATGTTGACCACCTTTGCGCATCATGGCCTGCCCTCCGAAGAGAGCAGGCCATGATGTAGAGAGAAAAGTTTTACAGCCGGAACTAGTATCCCGGGTTCTGCTTTAGCTGAGGATTGGTTTCGATCTGGGTCTGAGGAATTGGAAACAGGACCCTGAAGGGTGTGCTGGTGGTCTTAGCGTACCAGGTTCCCGAGGTGAACTGGCCAGCCCTGACCAGATCCTGCCGCCTCTTGCCTTCCCAGGTGAACTCAAACAGACGCTCGTTCAGGATTGCAGCGCGCACCTGCGCCTGCGTAACTGCCGTGGTCGGCTGCGGCGGTGAAAACACGCGGGCACGGACCAGGTTCAGGTCCGCAATTGCTGCCGCCGTGTTCCCCAGCTCGTTGTTCGCTTCCGCCCTGATCAGATACATCTCGGCGAGCCGGAAGAAAGCATAGTCGTTGCCGTTGTCCTGCTGTACGTGGTTGGGGTCAACCGGCCACTTGTCGATCCGGACGCCTTGCCCCTCGGTCGCGGCGGTGACATCCGGAATGTTCGGATCGAAGACCAGTGGATTGCCCTGGCGATCCTTTGCCGGTTGTCCGGTAACGAGGTTGATCTGCGGTCCAGCGAGGAAGATCTGTCTACGCTGGTCGTTCGGATCAAACGCCGCATATGTATCCGCTAGCGTTGAGAAGCCGTTCCACGGTGCGGGGCTGTCGTACTGATTGTAGTGGAGCGCCCGCATCAGGAAGTTCAACCCGAGACCGCTCTGGTTCAGGTACTTCACCGCAAAGATGATCTCGGGCGATTTGTAATTGTCCGCGGTGAAGTTGGACCGCCATCCGCATCCGGTGGTGCTGCATCCCGCCGTAGTATTGGTTGCGAGTGCGTATTTACCGGAGTTGATCACGAGGTTTGCCTGAGTGAGCGCGTCCTGCCAACGCGCCGCACCCGGTGCCAAGCCGGTCGCCGACACGGTGCCGGTGAAGACCTGGGCGTTGAGATACAGGCTGGCGAGAATCGCGTCGACTGCGCCCTGCGTGACGCGGCCATTCATGGTGCTGGGCCACGTTGTCGGCAGGTCGGGGCGTGCAGCCTTCAGCTCGCTCTCGA
>DATHGO010000054.1:0-2453 GCA_035317585.1 Gemmatimonadaceae bacterium
GACCTGGTCGTGTACGGGGTCACCACCGGCTTTGGAAAACTTTCTGAAGTCGCGATCCCGCGCGACAAACTGGCGCAGCTGCAGGTGAATGTCATCCGCAGCCACTCATCGGGAGTCGGTGATCGCCTCCCCGAGCGCGAGGTGAGAGCGATGATGCTCCTCCGCGCGAATGTGATCGCGAAGGGCTATTCGGGGGCGCGCCCGGAGCTCGTCGATCTCATTCTCCAGATGCTGAATGCCGATGTCTACCCACCCATTCCGGAGCAGGGGAGTGTGGGGGCGAGCGGTGATTTGGCGCCCCTCGCGCATCTCGGCCTCGCCCTCATCGGTGAGGGAACGTTGATCAAGGGGAATGCAGAGGATCCGGCGGCGAAGCTCCTGCGTGAGATCGGCGCCAAGCCGGTCGTTCTCGCGCCGAAGGAAGGCATCACCCTGATCAATGGAACCCAGGCGCACACGGCCGTAGCACTCGTCGCGCTCGTCCACGCGCGCGCTCTCTGGCGCACCGCCCACGTCGCGGGCGCGATGTCGCTCGAGGCGTTGCTTGGCACACCGGTCGCCTTCGACGAGCGAATCCACGACGCTCGCGGTCAGAAGGGTCAATCCCGTTCGGCGGCGCTACTTCGCGACCTGCTGGCGGACAGCGAGCTGCGCGAATCGCACCGTCACGGCGACCCGCGCGTGCAGGATCCCTACGCACTTCGCTGCATGCCGCAGGTGCACGGACCCGTGCTCGATGCGCTCGACTTTATCGACAATGCGGTTTCGAGAGAGCTGAACGCCGCCACCGACAACCCGCTGGTCTTCGAGAACGGCGAAACGCTCAGCGGCGGAAACTTCCATGGACTCGCGGTCGCGATGGCGCTCGACTTTCTTGCGATCGTGCTGACTCACCTGGCGACAATGGCGGAGCGGAGAATCGACCGGTTGGTTCATCCGGATCTCAACCAGGGACTTCCTCCATTCCTCTCGCCGGACGCGGGCGTCAATTCCGGCTTCATGATGGCTCAGGTGACGGCAGCGGCCCTGGCGAGCGAGTGCAAGGTGCTCTCTCATCCAGCGAGCGTGGACACGATACCGACCGACGGCAGCAAGGAAGATGTGGTTCCAATGGCAATGGGCGCAGCATGGAAGGCACGGCGCGTTCTTCGCAATCTGGAAAACATTCTCGCCATCGAGCTGATGTGCGGGGCACAGGGGATCGATTTCAGGGCGCCGCTCCGTCCCGGTCGCGGCGTCCGTACCGCGCACAAACGTGTCCGCGACATCGTGCCCAGACTCGAGACCGACCGCGTTCTGAGCGGCGACATCTCGGCGCTCCGAACGGCTATCTCGGAGCTTCGCTTCGCCGATATTGGGACCGTCACATGACTGATTTGAGAGTGCGTTTCGACCCGAACGCGTTCGACGTCTCCGGACGGGGGCATCCGGAAGTCCGCGCCCCACGCGGCACCAGCATCTCCTGCAAGGGGTGGCACCAGGAGGCTGCACTCCGGTTGCTGATGAATAATCTGGATCCGGACGTGGCCGAGCGGCCGGAGGATCTGGTCGTATACGGCGGCACGGGAAAGGCCGCGCGCAACTGGGAATGCTTCGATGCGATCGTGCGCGAGCTGACCAACCTCGGCGCGGACGAGACGCTGCTCGTACAAAGCGGAAAGCCGGTCGGCGTCTTTCGGACCCACACAAGTGCGCCGCGCGTGCTCATCGCCAACAGCAACCTCGTTGGGCGCTGGGCCACGTGGGAGCATTTCCGCGAGCTCGAGCGCAACGGCCTGATGATGTACGGCCAGATGACCGCCGGCTCGTGGATATACATCGGATCGCAGGGAATCGTGCAGGGCACGTACGAGACGCTGGGCTCCGTCGCCCGAAACCATTTTGCCGGAACTCTTCGCGGCCGCTTCGTTCTCACCGCCGGCCTGGGGGGAATGGGCGGCGCACAGCCGCTCGCGGCAACGATGCAGGGCGCCGCCGCACTCATCATCGAGGTGGACGAGTCACGCATCGAGAAGCGGCTCGAGACGCGCTACCTCGACCGCAAAGCGCGGGATCTCGACGAGGCGCTCGAGCTCATCTCCACCGCGACGCGTTCGGGCGAAGCAATCTCGATCGGATTGCTTGGCAACGCGGCCGATGTCCTTCCCGAGCTTGTCGAGCGGGGAATCACACCCGATGTGCTCACCGACCAGACGAGCGCGCACGACATGCTCAACGGGTATGTACCGGGAGGAATGACATTCGCGCAGGCGGTGGCGCTGAGAGCGACCAATCCCGACGAGTACGTCCGGCGCTCGACAGCATCGGCGGTAAGGCACGTTACGGCGATGATCGAGATGCAGCAGCGCGGTGCCGTCACCTTCGATTACGGCAACAATATTCGCACGGTCGCTTTTGATGCGGGTCTCAGCAACGCCTTCGACATTCCGGGATTCGTCCCCGAATACATCCGG
>DATHGO010000055.1:0-8369 GCA_035317585.1 Gemmatimonadaceae bacterium
GCGCCCGCGTCCTGCCCCACTGAAACCCACGGCTGCTTCATCGCCAGGCGCAGCGCGTCCTCATTGAAGGAGAAGTAGATCGCACCCGTCCTTCCCTGATCGGCGACGAGAATGTCGAACGCGGCATCGTAGGCATCCTGACCGCGCAGCTTTCCGGCGTCGGTCAGAAGCATCCCTTCATACTTCTTCAGAGAATCCGCGACGACATCGTTGATCATCGTTCGAGCCGCGGTCCGGATTCCTGAAGCGCTGTCCTGCCCGAGCTCCGCCTTGAGCCTGGCGCGAACGGCCGGATCTTTCAGCCGCATCACCAGCGAATCGGACCCACCCTCCTGGACCCAGGTGTTGAGCATTGCGGCAAGACCGGTCGCGCTGGCGATATACGGATACTGGTCTGCCGTGATGTCGACTCCGGCCGCACGAGCGGAATCGATTAGCGCGACAGCCTGCTGCATCAGAGGCAGTGATCTGGATTTGATGTGTCGAATCTCCGCCCACGTTCCCGCGCCGGCCGCAATCTGAATGGTCTCACGAACCGCATCCACCAGTCCGTTACCCTCGTTCCTGATGTGCGCCGCATACCCGCCCTTGTATGGCGTCACGTATCTGGTGAGTGCGATCAGCTCTTCGGTCGAGAAGAAGGTACTCGGCAGGTAAATCAGTCCAGTCCCGAGCCCGACCGCCCCATCACGCATCGCCGAGTCGATCAGCGCGCCCATCTGCTTCATCTCGGTGTCGGTGGGATGACGGGTGACGTCGCCCATCACGGCTTGGCGCACAGAGCTGGTGCCTACGTACGTCCCGAGATTTATCGCGACCCCTGTTTTCTCCAGGTATGTGAAGTACTCTCCGAGCGAGCGCCACGGATACTTGGGATCGGGCTGCTCTCCGAGCGCGACGTTCGGCCACGCCGAGTGAACCTCTCCCGTGATCTCGCTGGTGATTCCCTGGGTGATCTTCGACACTGCGTGTGGGCCGCGCAGAATCGAGAACTCCGAGTGGCCGAGCATGTCGATGAATCCCGGAGCGACGACCTGCCCGCTGGCGTCGATTACACGCCGTGCGTTGAGACCGGGGATCGACGGACCAACGTACGCGATGCGATCACCAACGGTGCCCACGCTTCCTCTATACCAGGGATTGCCGGTGCCGTCGACAATCCGCGCATTCGTGATGAGCACGTCGTAACGGGTTGCGGCCGGACCGCGCGTTTGGACAGACGCGCACGCCGCAGTGAGTGTGATCGCTAGAGCAGAGAGGACTCTGGTGACTCGCATTCGCCTTTTTGTGTGGTGGTTGTCTTTGCCCGAAGCCCTGAGCCGGCCCGCCAAAGCCCCTGGCCGGTAGTCTTCATTTGCCGTAAATGCCGTGAAACTAAAGAGGGCTCTACGAGATCTTCTGCGTCTTCTTTTTCAGGAAATCCATGAGGATGAACTGACCGAGAGTCATGGTATTGGTGAAGTACGCTTTGCCTTTGCTGATCTCGGAGACGCGCTTCACGAATTCCACCAGCGCCCGGTCGCGCGCGAGCATGAAGGTGTTGATCAGAATGCCGGCCCGCCGACAGTTCGCAACTTCCCGGAGCGTCGTGGCGATCACAGTAGAGTCCAGTCCCATTGAATTCTTGTAGATCTGTCCATTGGGCATGGTCATCGCGCTCGGCTTGCCGTCGGTGATCATCACGATCTGGCGCATGTCCTTCTTCTGCGCCATGAGGAGGCGCCGCGCGAGCTTGAGACCCTCAGCGGTGTTGGTGTGGTACGGACCGACCTGCGCCTGTGGCAGCGTCGACAGCGGAATCTCCTCGGCTGAGTCGTGGAACAGCACGACCTGTAGCGTGTCACCCGGGAACTGAGTGCGAATGAGATGCGTGAGGGCCAGGGCGACCTTCTTGGCCGGGGTGAACCGATCCTCGCCATAGAGAATCATCGAATGCGATGTATCGAGCATCAATACGGTCGCGCAAGACGAGCGGTACTCCGCCTGTCGCACCATCAGATCGGAGTAATCGAGATCCATCGGCACTTCGATCGAGCCCGTGCGCGCGAGCGAGTTCTTGAGCGTCTCGTTCACATCGATGTTGAGCACGTCACCGAATTCGTATTGCTTGCTGTAGCCGTCGGCTTCGATGCCGGTGGCGAGGTGCGGAGTATCGTGAGAGCCGAAGCTCGATTTTCCGAGCGAGCTCAGGATGTGGCGAAGGCTCTTGTAACCGAGGAAGTCGATCCCTTTGTCGGTGAGATTGAACTGGACACTCTTTGACGCGCCGTGAGCAATGCTCCCGCGTCCCGTAACGGGCTGATGACCAGCCGGCACCTGCGGCGGAGCCTGAAGATTCAAGTATCCCTCTGCCGCGAGCTTCTGGATCAGGCTGTCGAGCAGCTCGCTCAGCTTCTCCTGTGATTCCTTGGTCCCGTCACCCCGGAGCGCTTCCAGCAGCTCGGGCGTGAACTGTCCGCTCTCGATCAACGCGTCGAGAATTGCCTGACGCAGCCCTTCGACGGATCGATCGGGCTCCGAGTCGAAATCGTCGAAATAGGGATTCATGCTCTGCCCGCCAGCAAACCCCGATTGCAGCAGAAAATCCGCGAGCTTGTCGAGGAGCGCCTGGAGATCGACAGCATCAGCCGCTTCCGGGCTGAACTTCGAGTAGGTGTGGAAGCGCATGGCTCTAACATACAACCCGGGCGTCGGGCGTGTATAATCCTCAGGAATGCCCCTGACCCCGGCGCGTCCAGCAAGACGATCCATCAACCCCTTCAGGGCGCTGCAGGTCCACCGGAATTTCAGATTGTTCTGGACCGGTCAGACCGTCTCGCTGATCGGGACCTGGATGCAGCAGGTCGGACAGGGATGGCTCGCGCTCGAGCTCACGAACAGCGCGTTCATGGTCGGACTGGTGAGCGCGGCGGGCAGCTTTCCCGTGCTCCTGCTCTCGCTCTACGGCGGCGTGGTGGCCGACCGGCGCAGCAAGCTGCGCATCGTCATCGTTTGTCAGGCTCTGTTGCTCATAGAGGCGGCCGCACTCTGGTGGTTCACGTGGGCCAGTCGGATCAACATCGGATGGCTGCTGGCACTGACGACTCTCGGAGGCGTGATCTCGGCGTTTGAGATTCCGGCACGGCAGGCCATGATCGTGGAGCTCGTGTCGAAGGAGGACCTGGTCGACGCGATCGCGCTCAACTCGGGAGGCTTCAATCTCGCGCGAATTGTCGGTCCCTCCATCGCGGCGATCATTCTGGCCAAGTTCGGTCTGGCCTGGTGCTTCGGCATCAACGCGCTCAGTTATTTCGCGGTGCTCGCCAGTCTCGGGCGCATCAAGCTGCCGCGGTGGACGCCCGTTCAACACCTAGTCTCTCCCGCCGAGCAGCTGAAGCAGGGACTGAACTACATCCGCAGCTCGCGCTCAGTGTCGGGCCTGATGGGTGTAATCGCGGTGTATTCGATATTCGGATTTCAATATCTGTCGATGATGCCCGTAGTCGCGCGTGACGTGCTGCACACGGGAGCGAGCGGTTACGGGTTGCTGCTGACCTTCGTCGGGATCGGTGCGCTGACCGGAGCGCTCTCGCTCGCGGGACTCGGGGCGCGTATCCGCCGCGGTCGCTTGTTCAACGCGACCGCGTACGCGTTTGCCGGACTGACGATTCTCTTCTCGCTGATGCGATCGGTTCATCTCGCGGCGTTCGTGCTGCTCTTCCTCGGCCTTACGATGCTGATCAACGGCGCGCTGGCGAACGGAATCCTTCAGTCCGTCGTACCCGACGAGCTACGCGGACGCGTGATGGCGACTTATGTCTTCGTCTACGTTGGCTTCACGCCGATCGGGTCTTTCATCGCCGGAGCGATGGCGCGCTTTGTCGGCGTCCAGTGGGCGATTTTCACGGGCGGCGTGATCATGCTCGCCTACTCGCTATGGGCGTTCTCCAGGTATCCGGAGATTCGCGCGGTTTAGATCAAAACTGCAACTGCGACTGCAACTGAGAACTGACAGGCTGCCAGCTGCCCGCCTGAAGCTGCCGGCCACCAGCCTCACTACGTCGGGACGTTACCGGCGCGGGTCAAGGCACGGACAACTGCCTTTGCTATCACGCCATTAGTGGCGTCCCGACGTTTGCAGCTAGTAGCTGGCAGCTTTCAGCGGGCAGCTGCGAGCCTGTCAGTTCTCAGTTGCAGTTGCATTTGCAGTTTCGCCCGGCCGCTTACGCTTTTACCCAAACTCTTATCGCGATCAGCACCAGAAAAATCGCGAACGCTTTCTGCAGCTGCGGCCCCGAAAGAGTCTGCGCCAGTCTGGCGCCGGCCCAAGCACCGAAAAGGAGGCCGAGGGCGATCCACAGCGATGCCGCGATGTTGAGATGTCCACGCCGATAGTATTCCCAGGCGCCGAGCGCGCCAACAGGGAGAAGGAGGGCGCCCAGCGAAGTGCCGGTTGCGGTCTGGGGCTGAAATTTCGCGAGGAGTATGAGCGCGGGGCCTATCACGATGCCGCCGCCGATGCCGAACAAGCCTGCGAGCACGCCGGCGGCGAGTCCGATAGCGATGAAGAGAATCACGTTTTGTCGGCTATAGGGTGAGTGATGGATTCGGTCAGGAGACTCCGTGCGAGCGAAACATGAAGAATACCGCAGCCAGGATGCACAGCGCCGCCCAGAGAAAGTCGAGCCGAAGCGGCTGCCGCATGTAAAGCAGCGCGAAGGGGACGAACACCGTCAGCGTAATCACTTCCTGCAGAATCTTGAGCTGCGCCAGCGACATCTCCGTGGACCCGATCCGATTCGCCGGAACCATGAACATGTACTCCAAGAACGCGATGCCCCAGCTCAGGATGGCGGCGATGTACCATTTCCTGTCGCTCAGATTCCTGAGGTGGTCGTACCAGGCGAACGTCATGAAGCTGTTGGAGATGATCAGAAGACCGGCGGTGCGGAGAAACGTCGGGCTCATCAGGCTGGGATTCCTTTTTTCACCGCCTCCAGCACCTTGTCGGCAAAGATGTCTATCTCCTCGAGCGTCGTGTACACGTTGGGCGTAATGCGAATTCCCTTGAACTCCGGGTGCACGATCGGGGTGTTCACGATCCGGTGCTGATTGAGGAGCCAGGCACCGAGCTTGACGTTGTCGATTCCCTCGACCTGGAAGAGCGCAATCGCCCCTGACTGGCGATTGTCGAGCGGAGTGAGCACCGAAACTCGCGAGCTCTCCGCAACCACGCGCTTCGCCCACCGGTCACGGAGGTAGCGGAGGCGCGCGACCTTTCTGTCCACGCCGATACCCTGGTGGAATGCGAGCGCCGCCGAGATCGCGTTGTGATTCGCTGCTGGATGGGTGCCGATCTCCTCGTATTTCCGGATGTCGTTGTCCTGAGTGGCCGCCGCCGCCATGAGGGGCCATAGATTTTTCTGTTTGTCCTTCCGCACGTACAGAAATCCGGTGCCGACCGGCGCCAGCAGCCACTTGTGAAGGCTGGTTCCGTAATAATCGCACTTGAGATCGTCGCGCTTGAACGGAAAGTGTGCGTAGGCGTGCGCGCCATCGACGAACACCTCGATTCCGAGCGGACGCGCCATCTCCACGATTTGGCGTACCGGCATTATCTGGCCGGTGAGATTGGTGATGTGCGTGACCTCGATGACCTTCGTCCGCGGCGTGATCGCCGCTCTGAACTGCTCGACGAGGTAACTGTCCGACGGCGGCGGAACTTTGAATGAAACCTGTTTCAGGACGATGCCCTCGCGCCGTTCTCGCTGCTGCCACGACGTGATCATGCGCCCGTAGTTCTGGTTGGTGACCACTACTTCGTCACCGCGCTTGAGATCCAGCCCGAAGATCATGATCTCGTTCGCTTCGGAGGCGTTGCGCGTGATCGCCATTTCTTCGAGATCGCACCCGAAGTCGCTGGCGAGATCCCGACGCACGCTTTCGACTCGAGGCTCGAGCACCCGCCACATGTGCTCCACCGGCAGCTCGTTGGAGAATCTCAGATCCCTGATCATCGCCTCGAGCACGTGGCTCGGCGTCGGGCTGCATCCGCCGTTGTTGAGATTGATCATCGTGCGGTCGGAGTCGAAGGCGCGCTGAATCTCCGCCCAATAACTCTCATCGTCAGCGACCGCCTGAGGGGAACGGTCACCCGCGATCGCGTTGGCGCGGAACAGTGACCTGATCGCGTGCTCGCGAAACACCGGCTGCGCCGCCAGTCCCGCCACGGCCAGCCCTGAAAGAAACTCCCGCCTCGTCGACATCAAGCCTCCAGTTCCGCAAACGAAAGAGCGGCCGTCATCGATAATGACGGCCGCTCAATAATATGACTCCGCTGTCTGCCGAGCGAGACTCGCGACTGCCTACTGGTACTGGATGTAGTGGGGTTTCGGATTCAGCAGCAGCACTTCCGCCGGCGTGAGAATCGGATCACCCAATTTCGTGTCGTTGTGATAGAAGAGCTTGAATCCTGTGAACTGCACCGGCTGGGATTCGACATAGGCGCGGTACGAATCGTACTTGAGCCATGGCTGGCCCCACCCGTCCATGTTGATCACTACCTGGACTCGCGGGTCGAGCCGGATCTTCGCCGCTCCGGTGAGCATGTTGTGCGTGAAGCGGTGAACGACGAGAACCTTGGGAGGGAGATTGTTCTGTTTCACCAAGTCCGCCAGCAGACCGATGGCGTAGTTCACGTCATCTGAGTTCATGGTGCCAATCCGCGCGCCGGGCTTGTCCGTCACCATGGCTTTTTGCTTCCGATCCATCCTCGGCTTCATCGAGAATTCCGGATCGAGTCCGAGCATCACGTTCGGTCTCTTCAGAAATGGAATGAGGCGCGGCAGCTCTTGCTGTACGGTGCTCTGAGCTACCTGCACATCGAGAAAGAGCAGAGCATTCCGCGTGGCGGCCCATGATGCGACCTTCTCGAGGAGAGTGTCGGCCATGCGGAGACGGTACTTCCCATCACGTCCGGGGCTTCCCTGCGCCACGACCGCGATGAGATGCAACGCGGGCTGCACGGGAGTGGCTGGATCCGCTTTCTGCCACTCCGCGATTTCCTTGTCGAAACGCGCCAGCATTTTATCGGGCGGAAGCTCTCCGAGGATTCCCATCCTCTTCGAGAGCGGATTCCCGTAGAAAGCCACGATCCGACGCGCGGGGAGAATAGACCCCGGAAGCGGAGGCGGGGTTTTTACTGGCCACCTCGTGTTTTCCAGTCCCGCGGTGACGGCTTTTACGAGCGCGAGGCTGTCTTTCTTGGTGCGGCCTTTCACCGAAGGAACGGTGATCGGCGGATCCTTGGCAGCCGAATCCTTCGCGACAGTCGATGCGGTGCTCGAAGCAGTCGTGGGAGCTGATGGCGTCGATGAGGCGGCACCCGTGACCCCTTGTGGCACCACTGCGGTGAGCGGCGGACCAGCCGGCGGAATTGCCTCGATACCCGGCGTGGGCCGCGTGTCCTTGCCTGCGGCGCAGGCAAGTGAAGCTATGAGAGCGAATGAGGAGAGCATGGGGATAGACGACGATGTATGAAAAACGTATTGCATCAGCTCGACTGAAGAGTTGTTGATTTGGGCGGGTGTTCTCCGGCTCAGTAATTCATAAACCGGGCCCAGATGTTTGGAGTCTCTCCTACACCTCGCGTCAGAATTTCGCTCAGCCATCGAGCGCGGCATCCTCCTTGCTTTCGGTATTTATTCGGGGTATTCTAGCAGGGCTATGTCCGACCGCAACGCCGCCATCCGCGCGCTCATCGAGCATCGATTTCCAGATGCGACACCCGTCACTCACCGGACCGCGGAACCGGTGGCGACGGGCATCGAGGTACTCGATGCGATTCTTCCCGGACGCGGTCTCCCTCGTGGACGGCTCACCGTCTGGATGCCGCAGGGGGGAGCGACAGCCGTGCTGCGGGCCGCGTGTCTCACCACCGTCGCCCAGGGTGAGAGAGCAGTCTGGATCGACGGGCTCGGCACCGTCGCCGGTCCATTCTGGGAAGAGGGACCGATCCTCGTGCGCCCGCGCAATCGAAAGCACGCACTCCGTGGGGCGGAGGAGCTTCTCCGCTGTGGAGGATTCGGGCTCGTCGTCATCGCCGGCATCGAGCCCGAGGGCACGGAAACGGTGCGGCTCTCCCGCGCCGCGAGCGAAGGAGGAGGCGCGATGGTCATTCTCACATCGCACGCGTCGATGGCGAGCCTTCGCATGACATCGCAGATCCTGCGCGAGAGCTACCGCTGGCGAAAGAACCCTTTCGGCGATCCGGCGGAGGCGCAGGAGGTAATGATCCGAGTCCATGCCCAATCACTGGGTTGGAACAGGAGCGCGGACTTTTCGGTGCCGGTCGTGCCGTACGATCTCAGGATGTCGATTGAGGCGGGGCT
>DATHGO010000056.1:0-8234 GCA_035317585.1 Gemmatimonadaceae bacterium
GATCGATTGAGCTACCGAAGTTGTAACGGACTCCGAACTCGAGGAACGAAAGAACGCTGTTGAACATGAAGGTCGAATTGCTGGGGAGCAGCGTTTCCTGCGCGAATATCGCCGCGCGCTTGGTCTGAATCTGAACTCCGCCCATGCCGAACACCGCGCCACGGCTGCGGCGGCTCTCGACGTTGTCAAAGAAGGCGTTGTTGGGGAACGTGTCCGCGCTGTCTACGACAATGCGGGCATCGCCAAGCACCGCGATGGTGTAGCCGAGTCCGCCATAAGGAGTGATGCCGCCAAAGTGCTTGGGGAACGCGACCGCCGCGAAGCTGATGCGGCGCAGGTCGTTCACCAGCACGGTGCGCTGGTTTCGTCTGGCCGTCGGATCGAAGACTTCGACGCTGCGCTGAAAGATCGACTGATTTGCCGAAACGTAAAGGCCGCCCTTGGTCCGAGTGATGAGCCAGTCGATTCCGAGATCTACCGTCGACGTATTGCCGTGGCCGGGAGCAGCGAAAGTGTTGATTCCGCTCTTGAATCCCCAAAACCACGAGTTGTCGAAGTTCCGCCTTTCCTGCGCGTTCGCGCCGGCGGTAACGACGAGCGTGGCGGCGAGCGCCACGGCGACTGCTCTGAGCTTCTGCATTAAGGCGTCCCCTAGATTATGCCTAGCTTCGTCCCGACGGTCTTGAAAGCCGCAATGGCCTGGTCAAGATCGTCGCGTGAATGGGCAGCGCTGAGCTGACATCGCACACGCGCCTGTCCCTGAGGAACGACCGGAAAGCCGAACCCTGTCACAAAGACGCCTTCATCCAGCAACATGTCACTCATTTTGATGGCCGTCGCCGTCTCCCCCACGATTATAGGGACGATCGGGGTCTCTCCAGGCAATGGCTTGAACCCGGCCTCGGAGATCGCGCCGCGGAAATAGCGCGTGTTGTCGTGGAGCTTCTTCACCAGCTCGGGATGGTGCTCCAGTTGACCGATTGCTCCGAGCGCGCTGGCGGCAACGGTCGGCGGCAGGGCATTCGAGAACAGTTGAGGTCGTGACCGCTGCGTAAGTAGATCGCATAGCGACGCCGGACCCGCCACGAATCCGCCCGCCGCACCGCCCAGCGCCTTCCCCAGCGTCGACGTGATGATGTCGACCTCGCCGAGAACTCCGAAATGCTCGGCCGTGCCGCGACCGTTCGCCCCGAGAACGCCGGTTCCGTGTGAATCATCCACCGCCACGATCGCATCGTAGTCCTCCGCCAGCTCCAGGATCTCGGGAAGCTTGCAGATGCTTCCTTCCATCGAGAACACACCGTCGGTCCAGATGATGCGGCGGCGCGCGCTCTTCGCGCTCTCGAGCTTCGACCTCAGGTCGTCGAGATCGGAATGCTGATACACGGCGGTCGTGCACTTCGTGATCGCCTTCGCGAGTCTGATCGAGTCGATGATCGAGGCATGGTTGAGCGCGTCCGATACGACGAAATCGTTCTGCTCGACGATCGTCGCCGTGAGACCCTCGTTGGCGTTCCAGGCCGAGACGTAACTGAGTGACGCCTCGGTGCCCACGAGATCGGCGATCGCCTGCTCCAGATCGCGATGAATCGTGAACGTGCCGCAAATGAATCGGACACTTCCCGTGCCGGCGCCAAATTTTTTCAGGCCATCGATTCCCGCCGCCACCACCGCCGGATCGTTGCACAGTCCGAGGTAGTTGTTCGATGAAAGGATCACCACCTCTCCGCGTCCTTCCATCTGAACGCGCGCGCCCTGCGGCGACGCCAGATAGTTGAGACGTTTGTAGACGCGATCCTGCCTCAGCTTCTCGATGGCGGCCTTGAGCTCGGAATCGAAGTTCTTGTTCAGCGCCACTTGAGCCTCTCGGTGATTCAATAGGTTCAGGCGATCTCGAAAATCACTTTGCCGGCCTCGCCGGCCTTGATCGCGGCGATCGCCGCATCCGCCTCGCTGAGGGGAAAGCGGTGCGTGATGACGGGCGTCGGATCGAACTCACCAGACCGCAGGAATCGCGTCATCTGGTGCCACGTCTCGTACATGCGGCGGCCGACCACTCCGTAAATCGTCAGACCCTTGAAGATGACTTCAGTAGCCAGGTCGAAGTCCACCTTCTTTGACGGGATCCCCAGCATCTGCACGCGTCCGCCGACCCTCACCAGAGCGAACGCCTGGTGGATCGCCGCGGGCACTCCCGACATCTCGAGCACGACATCGGCGCCGAGCCCGTCGGTCGCCCCCTTCACAATCTTCTCGGCCTCCTCCGGGTGTACAGCGTCGTTGGCCCCCATGCTCTTCGCCAGTGCCAACCTCGTGTCGTTGATGTCGGTCGCGATGATTCGCGATGCGCCCGCCGCCCTGCAGATTCCGACCGCGAAGATTCCGATCGGGCCGCAGCCGGTGATGAGCACCACCGCGCCCGGAATCTCCGCCGTTAGCACGGTGTGAAATGCGTTTCCCATCGGGTCGTGGATTCCCCCGACGTCGTAGGAGATGTTGTCATCCAGGTGCCACACGTTCGTCGCCGGCATCGAGATGTAATCGGCGAAACAACCGTCGCGATCGACGCCGATGATTTTGGTGAAGGGACAGACGTGCGCGTTCCCAGTTCTGCAGAGCAGGCAGCGACCGTCGACTATGTGCCCCTCCGCAGTGACGCGGTCTCCTTCCTTCACATCGGTGACGAGCCGGCCGACCTGAACCACATCGCCGGCGAACTCGTGCCCGACGACGAAGGGCGGCTTGCATCGACCCTTCGCCCATGCGTCCCAGTCGTAGATGTGCACGTCGGTGCCGCAGACTCCCGCGCGCCGGACACGAATGAGAACTTCGTCTTCACGAATCCTGGGCTCCTCGACGTCCTTCAATTTGAAACCGGGTGCCGCGGATTCCTTTACCAGCGCTTTCAAGAGCTGCTACTCCGTTGAGAATCGAGAAGAAGTTTTTTCACGCGAGGAGTTTTAACCTGCCAGTTGCGAAGCGTTTTTGGAAGTGATGACCACGTCGGAGAAATCGACGACAAAAAGCATTGCACGCACATCTCTTGCATTCTATATTCGCGACGAGTTACGAGCAGCGATGCGAGCTCGTCCACGCAGTCGGTTCGGTTGGTGGCTCGCGTGCCGGTCAGGACGCGATGCAGGACTCGCCGGTTCCACCAGGGAGTTGGTGAGAGTTCTACTTCATCGTGGAGAGACAACATGGCAGCAGCGAAGAAGAAGGCCCCTCGCAAAGGAAGCAAGGCGGCCCGCAGCGCATCGGCGCGCAAGGGCGCTCGCACACGCGCGCGGAACAAGGCAGCACGCAAGGCCGCGCGTAGTAAGCGCAGGTAGTTCGCTTCGAGACAAACAAAACGGAAAAGCCGGCGTGAGCCGGCTTTTTTGTTTTGGGGTCGATCATCGCGAATAACGCGCGCTCGCCAATTCAACGATTCGCGAGATCAACGCCGGGTATTCCAGCCCGGCTTTCTGGGCCGAGCGCGCGAACTCGCTGTTTTGCTCGAGGTAGCAGTTCGGATTCGCCTCGATCACGTAAACCTCTTCCGCGGCCGTGACGCGCAGATCGACGCGCGCGTAGTCACGCAAGCGAAGCGCCTGGAAGGAATCGATCGCGACCTGCTGGATCTTGTTCGTCAGCTCCTCCGAAAGATCGGTCGGGAAAATCGACTTCGTCCCTTCGAACTGCGCTCCTTTCTCGTCGCCGTCGTCGCCCCACTTGGCTTCCCAGCTGGCGATCTTCGGAAGTCCGGCCGGAAACTTCGAGAAATCGAGCTCGATTATCGGCAGTGCTTCCACTTTGCTGTTGCCGATGACGCCGACGTAGAATTCCCGTCCATCGATGAACTCCTCGACCAGAACCGGTGATTGATACTCCTGCTGCGTGCTGCTGATTACATCCAGCAGCTCCTTCACATCGTTGACCACCGACTTCTGGGTGATGCCGAGCGATGCATCTTCCTGTGGCGGCTTTACGAGTAGCGGGAACTTGATGTCGCCAGACCAGTCGACCTGACCGCGGTACATCGTCGCGAACTTCGCGCTCTGGATCCCGTGAAACGCCAGCACCTTCTTCGTCAGCGTTTTGTCGCCGGCGAGAATGAGCCCGGCGGGACTCGACCCCGTGTAGCGCAGATCCAGAAGATTGAGTAGCGCCGCGACGTTCGACTCGAGCGCACTCTTGCCCCTGAATGACTCGGCAAGATTGAACACGAGCTCCGGCTGCTCTTCCGTAAGCTCGTCGATCAAAGGTTGCACCGCGTCGTCGACCGCCAACCTCCGCGTGGTGTGGCCGTTTTCGGCGAGCGCGGCTTCAAGCTGCCCGAGTAGAGGGTCGACCGGCGGGTCGAGAGCATCCTTGCTGTGAAGGACCGTGATCTTCACGAGTCCCCTGCGGATTCGGTTCCGTCGATCGCGTTGGTGTGACGGTAGTTCATCATCACCGCGGTTCCGAACGCCGTGAGCTCGATCAACGTCGCGGCCTCCAGCCCACCCAGCCTGAGACCCAGTACCCCCGCACGCTCGGCCAGAAAATCCACGAACTGGCGCACCACCGACGCGTTCTCCCCGGTCCAGTACGAAATGCGAGTGACGATCTCACGCTGGTGCCGGGAGATGAAGTCAGCGGCCAACGCGGCGCCGGGAGCATGCTCGACGGTGACGAAGATCGTGCTCAGGTCCCCGTCGAAGATCCGTTGATCGCGGAGGGGAATGGTCTCCTCGTTTTCCTTGTAGTGCTCGGCGACCGTGTACTGCATTGCCGTCACGGGCAGATCATCCTCCGATGGCTCCGGAACCTCCGGAATCTGGTGCGCAATCTCCTTCAGCACTTTGTCCACGTACTCGAGCTTCGCGAGCGCTCCCCATCCCTCGTAGGCGCGCCGCCAGTCCAGACCCGGTGTGAGCCATACCGCGAATGTCTCCGCAAAATCCTCGTCGGGATGCTTCTGCGCATACCAGCCGTGGATGTGCCGGACGAACTCGTGGGAAAAGGGATCGGCGCGGTAACGCTCACGGTATGGGCGAGAGTAGGGGCCGTACATCTTTCGCCAGTCGGGCCGGTCATATAGACGATACGCGTAGTTGAACGCATGCCCCGCCTCGTGCCGCAGATAGCGCATCGATTCCTCGGCGTTTTCGAGCGCCGACGAGTAATCCTCCTCGATCCTGCTGAGCCGGGCGTCGGCCAGATAGAATGGAACGCCAATGAGGGGCGTTCCATCCGGACACCCCCACTGGTCGCTCAGATAGACCGGCGGCCGGAAATCGAGCCCCTTTGCCGCGAGCTCCTCATAAAGCTGGTTGACCAGCTTCTCGAGCAGCGTTCCGCGGATCTCGAGACCAATGTCGGAGATGCGCTGCGACAGGAGCGCGTGACGCTCGCCCTCCCAGTTGGGAGCTGACTGTTCCACGAGGAGGACTCGGGCAAGGCGCGTACCCGCTTTAGGTTGGTTCGCGGGCGACGCTCCGGAAACTGCAACAGATGACTACCGGCCAGGGGCCGTCAGAAGCACAGGTGCGGGCTGCGGGCGCGTGATCCTTCCGCATCATCTTGCGGCCGCGTGAATAGAGAACTAGCCCGCAGCCACCAACTGACACGCCCAAAGCCCTTGGCCGGTAGTCGTAAGTTGATTTCAGTTTTGGATGCAAAAAGCCCCGCGAGGAGGGCGGGGCTGGTGGGCCATCTTATAGTATCGTCGACTCTATGCGGCGCGTGTCGCTGAATCCTGAGCGGCGTCGGGAACCGGGCCCCAGATATAAGCAGAGAAAACCGGTGTGGGCTCGGTCTTGTCTCCTCTGGAGATGATGATGCCGATGGGCTCCGATGACGCGACTTCCTTACGATCCTTCTTCATTCTGCTCTCACTTTGATTGAGTGCTACTTGTTGTTCGGCCCTATAGAAAGCACCGGACATGCCAAGCAGGGCGCCGCGCGCAAGTGATTGCCAGTCAACGGCTTCCAACTGAGAGCTAGATTTGAGCGGAACGAAGTGTCGCGAAATGACACGCGCTTGGAGGACACCTGTGTCTTTGCGACACGGCCAGTTAGCTCGCGATCTTTCGCGCGATGAAGCTCTTGGAGGAGCTGGAATCGTCTTCGACTGAGATGGACCAGCCCTTGTACTGGCGGCGCAACTCCGCGACGGAGACACCCCGCTGGCCTCGCACGATCGTTCCGACCAGATGAACGCCGCCGTCCCGCGTTGCACTCTGAAGAAGCTCGAACGCTCGACCGCGCTCCTCGAGGGAAAGCCCGACGAACGCCTCTGGCGTGCAGACGAGGGCGCCGAGCGGCACGTCGGGTGACCAATCGGTGATGTCGGCGACATAACTTTGGATCCGGTCGCCGAGGCCGGCAGCGTGAGCGGCATTCATCACACGCTCGAGCGGGATCACTTCGCGGTCGACGGCAGTGACATCGCAGCCGTGCGCGGCGAGATAGAGCGCCGTGCGATCTATCTCGCCCCCCGCGACGAGCACTTTCGATTCAGCAGGAGGGTGAATCTCGCGGGCGAGCATTCCATCCGCCGGAATTCCCCAGTGCTCGGGGCGTCGGTATTCCTCGAGGAGCTTGAGGCGCTTTTTCCGCCACGTGTCGTACGCTGGAATGCGGAGGCGCTTCCGGATTATGCGATCGACTTCCGCCCAGAGGAGAATCTCGTCCATTGCGAACTGCTCACCGGCGCGCAGGGCGGCGGCCGCTTCGTCGCCAATCTTCAGAATGGCGGAGCGAGACACCGACTCTTTGTAATTCTCGATCTCGTTCTCTACGTAAAGCTGGTACTCGTACTTGAGAGAGCGAGGACTGTGTTGGGACATGGCGTCGGGCAGGGGGACACGTGCTGAGCCAGGTGTTTAAAGTAGATAACCAGACACAAGTCGCAAGTGTTGATTCGCCGAGCTCAACTGTGGCCGGAGGCGATCCTCAAGTTCTTGCTAATCCCGAGAACCGAGGCGGTGCGTCGAAAGTCCGCTCTCCTTCTAGTCCGTCGATATTAGTCCAACGCGGAGCGCGTAGCGAACGAGGCTGACCACATCGTGCATCTCCAGGCGTTTCATTACTTCGCCGCGATGACTCTCGACTGTCTTGACACTCAGCTTCAACCTGGTGGCTATCTCGCGCGTCCGATGTCCATCTGCGACCATGCGCAGCACCTCGATCTGGCGGGGAGTCAGCTTGTGCAGAGGGCGACGGATTGCGACCGCATGTGAGATCGAGCCCGGGAGGCGACTGAGATTGGCCTTGAGGATCACATCCTCTACTCCGGCGCGAACGCAAGCAACGGTTTGATCGCCGTTGAGGGAACCGCTGACGACGATGAGGGGTGTCGCGGGCCGGAGCTTGCGCAAAACGCGGACGGCGGCACGCGCGTCGAATTGCGCGAGGGAGTGATCCGAGAGAACTAATTCAGGAGCGAATTCACAAAGAGCGGAAGCGAACGCTTCCTCGGAGTCGACGCGCTTGGTTACGGGCTCCAGGCCCGCGCGGCTCAACTCGTGCTTTATCAGCTCGGCGTCGGCCTCGCTGTTTTCCAGCATCAGTACACGCAATGACTTTTCCATAGTGAGAAAACGCTTCGCACAGCTCTCACAACTCCACCGGACGCTTTGCGTACCGGAACGGGATAACTGCGCATGACCACGGCCCCGTTCATTTGAGCATGACCGTTACGAACCTTGCCTTTATTATACTTTGCTGTACTTTGCTAGGCAACGCCCGAGCAACTACTGACGGTAGAGGTTCAACCTCTTGGGGCGTCGGGCAGGGAGCTTATCACGACTTGAACGGGGTGCCAATTGGGTAAACCCCTGAGGCCTCGGGAGATAGCCGACCCGAACGAGCTGCTCGATATCGGGCAAGCCGCTGCATTCTTGAACGTCAGCGAGGCTTCGCTGAGGCGATGGACCAACTCCGGACGCCTCGCCTGTCTTCGAGTTGGACGGCGGCGAGAACGGAGGTTCCGGCGCCAGGATCTCCTTGGATTTCTCGAGGGTCAGACATCGGAGTTGGCAGCGCGCTTCGCGGATGTCGTCGGTGCCAGCCTTGAACCCGTCGGGGACAATGGCGCCGGCAAAGTCGCCAGTCTGTCAGAGGGACCAGTGACGGTTACTCACGGCAGCCATCTCTGTGGGATATACGATACCGATCTCGGCCGCCTCACGCTCGCCGTGCCCTTTCTCCTTGACGGGCTCAATGAGGGGAGCGTCTGCTTTCTGGTGGGACCTGTCCGGGCCCGC
>DATHGO010000057.1:0-2899 GCA_035317585.1 Gemmatimonadaceae bacterium
TCCCGGTAGCGCGCGATCCCGACCTCGTAGGGTACCTTGTCCTTCGTCAGCGTCTGCTCGGTCGAGCCGACCATCGAGATCTCCGGCACCGAGTAGATCCCGATGGGAAAGTGGTCCGCCATCGGCGGCGCTGACACGCCAAGCGCATGACAGGCGGCCAGACGCCCCTGCTCACTCGATGTCGCGGCGAGGCTTGGATACCCGATGACATCGCCAGCGGCGAAGATGTGGGACACTGAGGTGCGGAACTGCGCGTCCACCGCGATGCGACCCCGATCGTCGGCGGCGAGTCCGGCGTTCTCGAGGGCCAGCGCTTCCGTCGCGCCGGCGCGTCCCACCGAGAAGAGAGCCATGTCGGCGACGATGCGCTTGCCCGACTCGAGCTGCAGGACGGCGCGTTTCGGCGGGCCGTCGTTCACTGTTACTCCCTCGACTGCTTCGCCAAATCGGAAATTCACGTTCCGTTTTCTCATCTGATGTATCAGCTCGTCCACGATCTCGGCGTCGATGAACTCGAGCGGCCTGTCGCGGCGGTCGATCACCGTAACCTCGATGCCGAGGGACGCGAACATCGATGCGTACTCAATGCCGATCACACCAGCGCCGACGACCGCCAGTGTGCGCGGAAGTCGCTTGAGAGCGCCGATGTCGTCGCTGGTGATGATCGTCTCGCCGTTCGACTCGATGTTCGAGGGCGGCACGGCGCGCGTTCCACTCGCGATGAGGACGTTTGCGGCGGAGACCTCGCGCCAGCTCTCGGTGCTGGTGACGCGTATCCGGTGCGGGTCGACGAACGCTGCCTCGCCGCACATCACGTCCACTCCATTGCGCGACAGCTGGTTGGAGATGACCGTCCCCTCGCGCGCTACGACTTCATCTACGCGAGAGAGCAGCTCCGATACGGTCGGCCGCTGCATGGTCCGTGTGCTGCCGCCGTCGGGACGCGCCGCGGCGGCGGCGAAATGCAGCACGGCCTCGCGAAAGGTCTTGCTGGGGATCGTGCCAGTAGCGAGACAGGTTCCCCCGACGGTGGTTCGGCGCTCGATCAGGGCAACGCGCTTGCCGAGCTTCGCCGCTTGAACGGCGCCGCGCTGGCCTGCCGGACCACTGCCAATGCAGAGGAGATCGTAATCGAAGGAGTCGCTCACTGACCGCCCAAGCTACAAGCGGCGCGCCAGGTTGGCCATGTCGACCGAGCGAGATCGGCGACGTCCTGGTGCTCCCGTTAGCCGAATCGTCAGCACAAATCGACAGCCGATCCGATTTTGCAATTCTTTCCTACCGCGGGTACGCCGCCAACCCCGGCATACTGGCGGGGATCCCGAGACTTCCCGCAGGCGGCAGCTTATGGCTGCGGTACCACTCCTGCCGCGCGAGATTGATCCGGTCGCCGCGCTCCATCCACAGCTGCGTCGTGAGGTCGTAGCGCGCAAGAATGTTGTGAAGCCAGTACGGCCGGTTCTCCCTCAACCAAGCCTTCTCGTACTCATCCCGGATCAGAGAGTAGCCGTCGCGGAGATCCTGGAGCCTTCCATTCACGCCGGTGATGTCCGCCAGATCGCGCCCGGGTGATTTGCTCGTCGTATCGGCAGCGCGATCGTACATCGCGACTACTTCGTCGGCGAACTGAAACTTCATTCCGATGAAATCGATCCGGCGCGCTCCGACCTTCATCGCCTCGATCGCGTCGCGCTCGCGGGTGATTTTGGGATCGGCCTGGGCTATGAAGACCAGCGCGGACTCGGCGAGAATGCGAAGGTCGTGAGTGTACGGCCTGATGCGCTGCGCCATGCTACGCCCTTCGTCGGTCCATGGATCGAGCCAGAACAAGTAGTCGCTCGCATCGCCGACATTTGCGTTCGCTAACAACGCGTGGGCGGCTGACAGCCGTCGCTGTGCTTCGTCTATCTTGCCGCTCAGGTCGCCGTGGAAAACTCGCCCATAACTCGACGCAAACGCATCGATGCTGCTCTCCCCTGCCTGCCAGCCCGCGGCCGCTCCAAACAGATCGCCGTACCATGTCTGATTGAACAGAGCCTCGCCGTCGTCGTCCCATGAAGTGTTGATCATTCCAGTGGCCCCGAGCCGCTGTCCATCGCGCACGAAACGCTGGATGTTGACGAGAGCTACGGCGTTGTTAGGGTAGACGCGATTCCAGCTGCTCACGCCGGGGGCGACCCACGTCTCCATTCCCACATTGCGAAACGGAGCGATGAATCGAACATACGACGTGTCGGCGCCGTAAGTCCACGGGACGGCGATCAGGTCTTTCGGAATAGTATTCACAAGCTCGGGCGAGCTCAGCGCGACGTCGCCCCAGAACAGGAACTTCTTTCCGCTCGGCCGAAGCGCATCCGCGATCTGCTTCAGGAAATCGAGATAGACCACGCCGATTCCGACCGTCTTCACCCTGTCGGAGGTCTGCCCGCGTCCGAGCTCGAACGTTTCGTCCGCGCCAAGGTGGACGAACCGACTGGGAAAGAGAGTGTTGATCTCGGCGAACATCTGCTTGATGAGAGGAAGCGAGCCGGGCTGTCCGGGCGCGAGCACGTGTCCGTGCGGCGTCTCCCCGAGCGGCGAGTAGATCTCGTATTTCAGCGCATGGTGCAGGTGGCCGAATGCTTCCTGCTCCGGAATGATTTCGACGTGATAGTTGGCTGCGTATGCTACGAGCTCTTTTACGTCAGCGTGACTGAGCGCACCGCCCGGCGGTGCAATCAACGGATTCGATTCATAAGCGAGCGTGTGCTCGAAGTACGGCGAGAAGAAGTTGACCTTGTACGCGGCGAGGGTCCGGATCTGTTTTTTCTGGAAGTCGAGCGTCGGCACCGGACCACGCGAGAGATCGTCGTGGAATCCACGGTAGCGCATCGCCGGCCAGTCGCGAATCGTCGCGCGA